>CAZXJB010000001.1:0-73091 GCA_964640965.1 uncultured Actinomycetes bacterium
CGGGGAGGCGAGGGAAAGGGGAGCAGGCCTACTGCCTATTGCGGAACGCTACTTCGGCCCCGTCGGTGCGTTGCGCGCGGCGCATCCATGGTCTAGCGTCTGAACAACCGTTCAAGGAAGCGAGCTGGGGGCAGGCCATGACCGAGCGGAGCATCCGAGCCATCCCCTTCACCCACCGGCACGACGTCCTCACCCCCGAGCAGGTCGAGCTCCTCCACGTCCGCAGCCTCGACATCCTCGATCGGGTGGGGTTCACGACCTCGAGCCGCGCGCTGGTGGAGCTCATGGCGGAGGCCGGGCAGCGCGTCGATCGGGACCAGCGGCGGATCCGGCTCGACCCGGCGTTCGTGGAGGCCGCGCTCGCGCGCTGCCCGCGCGCGTACACGCTCGCGGCGCGGAACCCCGCGTTCGACCTGCCCCTGGACGGCTCGGCCGGGTACCTGTCGACCGACGGCTGTCCCGCCGACGTCATCGACCTCGAGACCGGCGAGCGCCGACCCGGCACCAAGCAGGACCTCGCGGAGATCACGCGCCTGGCGGACGCGCTCCCGCAGATCGGGTTCCTGTGGCAGTCGGTGAGCGCCAACGACACCCCGGTGCCGGTCCGGCCGATCCACGAGACCCACGCGCAGCTCCTGAACACGACCAAGCACATCCAGCAGATGACCGCGATCGACGCGTTCAACGCCCGCGGCGTCGTGGAGATGGCGCGCGTCGTCGCCGGCGGGGCCGAGGCGCTGCGGGCTCGGCCGATCGTCTCGAACTTCCAGTGCTCGATCAGCCCGCTGCACTGGGACGAGGGGCCCATCGAGTGCATGCGGATCTTCGCCGAGGCCGGGATCCCCGTCGGGATCTGCGCCATGCCGCTCGCCGGCGCCTCGGCTCCCCTGTCCGTCGCCGGGATGCTCGCGATGGCGAACGCCGAGATCTGCTCCGGCATCGCCATCCTGCAGACCATCGCGCCGGGCACGCCGACGATGCACATCTCCTACGCGGCGACGATCGACCTCGCGAGCGGCGGGATGAACACCGCCTGGGGCACCGAGGAGGTCTTCTCGGCGATGGCGAACACCCAGCTCGCCCGGCGCTACGGCATCCCCTACTCGGTCTGGGCGTTCGCGCCGGGCGCGAAGTACCCGGACTGGCAGGCCGGCATCCAGGCCGGGCTCTCGGGCATGGCCATGGCGCTCTCACCCGGGCACCTCATCAACGGCGCGGGGTCGCTCCACGACGACGGCGTCTTCTCGCTGACCGAGCTCGTCCTCGACGCGGAGATCTTCGAGATGCTCGTGCGCTTCGCGGAGGGGGTCCGGATCGACGACGACGCGATCGCGCTCGACACGATCGAGGCGGTCGGGCCCGGCGGCCACTTCCTCGGCACGCCCCACACGCTCGCGAACCTCCGCTCGTTCTGGCGGGAGACGGTGATGGACCGCTCGAGCTGGGAGGCGTGGGAGGAGGCCGGGCGTCCCGACGCCGCCCGAGCCGCGACCGAGCGCGCCCACGCGCTCCTCGCCGAGCACGAGCCCGAGCCGCTCCCCGAGGACGTCGCGCGCGAGCTCGAGCGGATCGTCGCGGCCTACGAGCGCCAGGCGCTCGAGCGCGTGGGCTGAGGCCGAGGATCACTGGAGAGCCGCCGGTGGCATCAAGAGTGGCATGAGCGCTGAACTGGGGACGCGGCGGGGTACGCGAAGCCGCAGGTCGATGTAGCTCCGGGGGGGAGACTCGAACTCCCAACCATCGGATTAACAGTCCGCCGCTCTGCCGATTGAGCTACCCCGGAAGGCGTCGGCAGTGTACCAACGGGCACCTCGGCGGCCGTTTCCAGTAGGCTTCCCATATGCGACGGTTCCTGCTCGGCGCGCTCGCGGGGTTCGCGCTCGGATGGGCGCTCGCGGTGCGGGCGTCCCGGCCGAGCCCCGAGGTCGTCGTCGGCCCCAGGGACGAGGGCTCGGGGATCCTCGGCGCCATGGCCCGCCACCCGTCGGCCCGGCGGCTCGGGCGCGTCGTCGACCTCGCGAGCGAGCGGGGCCTGCGGGCCGTGCGCCGGGCGCGGGAGGAGATCCAGCACCGCCTGATCGCCGACGGCGACGACGTCTCCATGAACTGAACCTCCCGGACCCCGGGGCGGCCGTGGTATACAGCGCTCGCACCCGGACCGAGGAGGAGCCGTGGAAACCTCGAAGCCCGCCGACCTCGCCCTCGTGAGCACCGACGTCTACACGGTCGACGCCGTCGGCCGGTGGGCCCAGGCCGTCGCCGTGCGGGACGGGGAGATCGTCGCCGTCGGCACGGACGAGGAGATCCGGGAGCTCGTGGGCCCGCGCACCGAGGTCCTGGACCTGCGGGGTCGCATGGTGCTCCCCGGCTTCCAGGACGCCCACGTCCACCCGACCGGCGGCGGGATGGACCGCCTCCGGTGCGACCTGTCGGAGGAGCACTCGCTCGAGGGCTACGAGGCGCGGATCCGCGCCTACGCCGAGGCGAACCCCGACGCCGGGTGGATCCTCGGCGGCGGCTGGGCGATGGACGTGTTCCCCGGGGGCACGCCGAGCCGCCACGACCTCGACCGGATCGTGCCGGACCGGCCGGCGTTCTTCTCCAACCGCGACAACCACGCGGCGTGGGTGAACACGCGCGCCCTCGAGCTCGCGGGCGTGGACGCGCGCACGCCCGACCCCGCGGACGGGCGGATCGAGCGCGAGCCCAACGGCTCGCCCCAGGGCACGCTCCACGAGGGCGCGATGCTCCTCGTGCGCCGGCTCATCCCCGACCCCGACCCCGAGGAGATCGGCCGGGGGATCCTCCTCGCGCAGGCGTACCTGCACTCGCTCGGCATCACCGCCTGGCAGGACGCGATCGTCGGGGTCTACCCCACGCTGCCGAACAGCCGCGAGGTCTACCCGATGCTCGCCGAGCGCGGCCAGCTCACGGCCCGCGTCGTCGGCGCCCTGTGGTGGGAGCGCGGGCGGGGCGTCGAGCAGGTCGAGGAGCTCGTCGGGTACCGCGAGCGCACGACCGTCGGCCGCTACCGGGCGACCACCGTGAAGATCATGCAGGACGGGGTCTGCGAGAACTTCACGGCGTGCATGCTCGAGCCGTACCTGGACGGGCACGGGCACCCGACC
Organism: uncultured Actinomycetes bacterium; assembly: GCA_964640965.1. Classification (GTDB taxonomy): domain Bacteria; phylum Actinomycetota; class UBA4738; order UBA4738; family HRBIN12; genus HRBIN12. The sequence goes on from CAZXJB010000001.1 coordinate 3,129, forward strand.
GACAACCGCGGGCTCGCCTACGTCGATCCCGAGGAGCTGCCCGGGATCGTCACCGCGCTCGACGCCGCGGGGTTCCAGGTCCACTTCCACACGATCGGCGACAAGGCCGTGCGGGACGCCCTCGACGCGATCGAGGCCGCCCGACGCACGAACGGCCGGAACGACCTGCGGCCCCACATGGCCCACCTGCAGGTCGTCCACCCCGAGGACCTGCCGCGGTTCCGGCGGCTCGGGGTGACCGCGAACGGACAGCCGCTGTGGGCGGCGAACGACCCCCAGATGGTCGAGCTCACCCTGCCCTTCCTCGGGCCCGAGCGGTCCGCCTGGCAGTACCCGTTCGGGAGCCTCGTCCGCTCCGGCGCGACGCTCGCCTTCGGCAGCGACTGGCCCGTGTCGACCCCCGACGTCCTGCAGGAGATCCACGTCGCCGTGAACCGGACCGTGCCGCCGGACTACGCGTACGGGTCGGGCAGCGAGCTCGAGCGCGAGCCCTTCCTGCCCGACGAGCGGATCACGCTCGCGCAGGCGATCCGCGCCTTCACGATGGGCTCGGCCTACGTGAACCACCTGGAGGACATCACCGGCTCGATCGAGGTCGGCAAGCGCGCGGACCTCGTCGTGCTCTCGCGGAACCTCTTCGAGCTCCCGCCCTCAGAGATCACCACGGCGGAGGTGCTGCTCACGCTCGTCGACGGACGCCCCGTCCACGAGGCGCCCGGTCTGTGAGGCTCAGGCGGGGGCCGCGCCCTCGCCCTCGTAGGCGAGGGGCTCCTCCGCGTGGTGCAGGACGGCCGCGTCCTGGAGCGCCCACGCGAGCGTGACGGGCTGGCCGGGGGCGAGCGCGGCGGTGCGCTCGCTCGAGAGCTCGTGCACGACGAGCCGCGCGCCGAGCGAGGTCCGCACGTGGAGCTGGGTGAGGGTCCCGAGGTAGACGACCTGCTCGATCGCGCCGGCGAGCACCGACCCGTCGGAGGCGTCGCCGGCGGAGCCCGGCAGGAGGCGCACGCGCTCGGGCCGGACGGCGACGACGATCCGCTCCCCCACCGCCAGGCCGGGCTCGACGAGCGCGCGCACGCGCTGGCCGTCCGGCAGCCGCATCTCCGCCACGCCCCCATCCAGCTCGTCGATCCGCACGTCGAGGGCGTTCAGCACGCCGACGAAGTCCGCGACGAAGGGTGTCTCGGGGAGCTGGTAGATCGTGCGGGGGTCCCCGACCTGCTCGATCACGCCCTGGTTCATGACCGCGATCCGGTCCGACATCGACAGGGCCTCGTCTTGGTCGTGCGTCACGTACACGAAGGTCGTCCCGAGCTCGTGCTGGATGCGCTTCAGCTCGAGCTGCATGTGCTTGCGGAGCTTCACATCGAGCGCGCCGAGGGGCTCGTCGAGCAACAGGGCCGCCGGCCGGTTGATGAGCGCGCGCGCCAGCGCGACCCGCTGCTGCTGCCCGCCCGAGAGCTGCGAGGGCCTGCGCCGCTCGAACCCCGCCAGGCCGACGATCTCGAGCATCTCGGCCACCCGGCGTCGCCGCTCCTCCTTCGGGACCTTCCGCAGGCGCAGGCCGTAGCCCACGTTCTGCTCCACGGTCATGTGCGGGAACAGCGCGTAGCTCTGGAAGACCATGTTGACCTCGCGCCGGTTCGGCGGCACCCCGACGATGTCGCGCCCCCGCAGGAGGATGCGTCCCTCGTCGGGCTCCTCGAACCCCGCGATCATGCGCATCGTCGTGGTCTTGCCGCACCCGCTCGGCCCGAGGAGCGTGAGGAACTCCCCGGCGTGGACGTCGAGCGAGATCCCGTTCACGGCCACCACGTCGCCGAAGCGCTTCGTGACGTCGATGAGGCTGATCGCGATCTCGGTCATCGGGCACCTCCGCGCCGGGCGGTCCCCTCGAGCCGTCGGTCCGCGATCCACCTGCCGACCTCCGACCCGGCGGACACGATCGCCGAGAGGAGCATCACGACCACGGCGACCGCGATCACGGGCGGGAGCTGCCGCGGCAACCGGATCTGCGAGAAGACGTACAGGGGGAACGTCGGCTCGTCGCCGGCCACGAAGGAGGCGATCACCACCTCGTCGAAGGAGATGACGAAGCTGATCAGGAAGGCGGAGAGGACGGCCGGCAGGAGCAGGGGGAGCGTGATCGTCCGGAAGGTGGTCGCCGCGCCCGCACCCAGGTCGCGCGCGGCCTCCTCCAGCTCCGCCGGGATCCGCTCCAGCCGAGGCACCATCGTGAGGATCGCGAACGGGAGCGCCACGACGATGTGACCGACGGCGATCGTGAGCGGTGAGAGCGGGATGCCGACGGCGTTGAACAGCACGAGGAGCGAGATCCCGAAGACCACGAGGGGGATCACGAGGGGCGCGAGCAGCGCGCCGGTGACGAGGGACTTGGCGACGAACCGGCGTCGGACCAGCGCGATGGAGGCCGGCGCCGCCAGGGCCACCGTCACGACCGCCGTGAGCAGCGCCACCTGGGCGCTCACCCGGAGCGAGGTCAGCAGCGCCGCGTTCCGCAGGAACGTCTGGTACCAGCGGATCGTGAAGCCCTCCCAGGGGAAGGACACGAGCTCCCGATCGTTGAACGAGAACACGATGAGCACGACGATCGGGGCGTAGAGGAAGACGAGGAGCATCACGAACACCGCCGTGAGCGCCCGCCGGCCGCCGCGCGAGATCGCCGGGTTCATTCCGCCACCGTCCGGACGTTCAGGTAGCGCCCGAAGACGACGATGAGGACCGTCACCGCGCCGATGAGGAACATCGACATCGCCGAGCCGAACTGCCAGTCGAACCCCTGCGTGAACGCGCTCTGGATCGCGTTGCCGAACATGAACCCGTCGGGCCCCCCGACGAGCAGCGGCGTGACGTACTCCCCGATCGTCGGGATGAACACGAAGATGAAGGCGGCGATCACCCCGGGGATCGACAGCGGGAACGTGATCGTCCAGAAGGTGCGCCAGCGCCCCGCCCCGAGGTCGCTCGAGGCCTCGAGGAGGGCGCGGTCCAGACCCTCGAGCGTCACGAAGATCGGGAGCGCGACGAACGGCACCCACACGTACGCCAGGACGAGGTACACGGCGAACGGGCTGTAGAAGAGCCAGCGGATGCCCTCGTCCGGACCGATCAGCCCCGCGCTCCGCAGGAACGAGGTGATGAGCCCCTGCTCGCCGAGGATCACCCGCCAGGCGAGGACCCGGAGCAGGTAGCTGGTGAGGAACGGGGCGATGGTCACGAGCAGCAGCGTGTACTTCCGGCGCCCGGCCACGAGCGCGAGGAAGTAGGCGACCGGGTAGGCCATCACGAGCGAGGCGACCGAGACGATGAGCGACATGCGCACCGACTTCCAGAACAGGCCCAGGTAGACGTCGCTCTGCAGCAGGTCCGTCCAGGGGCGCAGGGACAGGTAGTGGTCCTGCGGCAGCAGGGTGAGCGCCCCGACGCTGTAGGCGCCGACGAGCACGACCGGCACGACGAAGAACAGGACGAGGTAGCCGAGGGGTCCGGAGATCAGGCCCAGCGTCGAGCGATCACGCCTCCGAGGCCGAGGCCGCGCACCCTCCGCCGCGAGCTCGATCGTGCCCACCGCGCGCCTCCGACTCAGGCGGCCTTGACCTCGTCCCAGGCACGGTTGTACGCATCGCGGTTCGGCAGGTGCCGCCCGATCAGGCTCGCCGGCTCCGAGAGCGACCCGACAGGATCGTCGAGCCCGAAGACCTCGATCACCTCCGGGTCGAGGACGGACATATCGATCTTGAGGTTCGAGTGCCCGTAGCCCCACAGGCTCGTGAGCCGGGTCCCCACCGCCGGAGAGGCCCACGCATCGGCGTACGCGTGCGCGTGGTGGTAGTTCTCGCTCTCGGCGTGGAGGATGAGCCCCTCGGCCCAGGACAGGACCCCCTCCTTCGGCTTGATGTAGGCGACCGGGACCTCCTCGCGGAGCACCATCCACGCGTCCTGCCAGGCGTACGCGGCCCACACGTTGCCCTGGCGCACGTCATCCCACATCTGTGTGAAATCGACCCAGATGCTGTGGACGTTCTTCTTCTTCTCGATGCAGTACTCCTTGCAGGCGTTCAGGTCCTCCGCCGTCATGTCGAAGACGTCGGACTCGACGCCGAGCACCAGGCCCGCCTGGATGAGGATCCACGGCGTGTCGAACCAGGAGATCCGCCCCTCGAGGGCGTCGTCGAACAGGTACGAGTACGAGTTGATGGACGGGTCGACGTGGTCGGTGCGGATGATCACCCCCGAGTACCCCCAGTCCAGCACGACCTCGTACTGCCTCCCGTCGAGCTGACCGAACGCCTGGAGGGCCGGGTTGAGGTCCGGCCAGTTCGAGATGAGGCTCGTGTCCCAGGGCTGGATGAGCCCGAGGTTCACGTAGTCCTGGATGTACTCGGTCTCGGGGTGCGACACGTCCCAGCGGTACCCGCCGGCGGTCTTCGCGATGGCCTGCTCGGTGTTGGTGAAGAAGGAGAACTTCGGCTCGGGGTAGCCCTTGCGGGCGTAGTCGCGCCAGATCCACTTCGCCTCGTAGCCCGCCCACTCGTACACGTGGAGCACACCCGGCTCCTCCTCGAGCGGGGGTCGCGTCGCCGTCGGGGAGGCCTCGCCCGGTCCCTCCGCGATCACGTTCTTCCGGCACGCGGCGAGCACGCCCATCCCGCCCGCCACCGCCAGGTACTTCAGGAACGCGCCGACCGGTCGGCGTCCGCAGCAGCGCGTCGAGCTCGCTCCGCATCCTCGCCTCCTGCCTCCGGGTTGGGCGGATGCTTGGGGCACGGGGTCCCGCCGCGCAAGGCCGTTGCGCGGCTCCGCTACTCGAGGTAGTCGCGGAGCTTCTGGCTGCGGCTGGGGTGCCGGAGCTTGGAGAGCGTCTTGCTCTCGATCTGCCGGATCCGCTCCCGGGTCACGCCGAACTCGCGGCCGACCTCCTCCAGCGTGCGGGGATGCCCGTCGAGCAGCCCGAACCGGAGCTGGATGACCTTCTTCTCGCGCTCGGAGAGCGTGTGGAGCACGGCCTCGAGCTGCTCCTGCAGCAGGATGAAGCTGGCCGCGTCGACGGGGACCACGGCGTCGGAGTCCTCGATGAAGTCGCCGAGGTGCGAGTCCTCCTCCTCCCCGATCGGCGTCTCGAGGCTGACCGGCTCCTGGCTCACCTTGAGGATCTCGCGGACCTTCTCGGCCGGGATGCCCATCTGCTTGCCGATCTCCTCCGCCGTGGGCTCGCGACCGAGGTCCTGCAGCAGCTGGCGCTGGATGCGCACGAGCTTGTTGATGGTCTCGACCATGTGCACGGGGATCCGGATGGTGCGCGCCTGGTCGGCGATCGCGCGCGTGATGGCCTGGCGGATCCACCAGGTGGCGTACGTGGAGAACTTGTAGCCCTTGGAGTAGTCGAACTTCTCGACGGCGCGGATCAGGCCGAGGTTGCCCTCCTGGATGAGGTCCAGGAACAGCATCCCGCGCCCCACGTAGCGCTTGGCGATCGAGACCACCAGGCGGAGGTTGGCCTCGATGAGCTTGCGCTTGGCGAGCTGGCCGTCCCGCTCCACCCGCCGGAGGAAGTCGTCCAGCTCCTCCCGCGTCTTCGGCTTCCAGGACTTGGTGATGCGGTCCCGGCCGATCCCCTCCACCTTGCCGAACCGCTCCTGCTGGTGCTCGCGGATCGCGACGACCGCCTCGAGCACGCGCCGCAGCTGCTTGCCGTCGACCTTGCCGTCGCCCTCCACGGCCTCACGCAGGGCCGTCGCGAACTCGCCCGCCTCGATCCGCCGCGCGAGATCGACCTCCTGGGCCGCGTTCAGGAGCGGCACCTTGCCGATCTCCTTCAGGTACATGCGGACGGGGTCGTTCGTCGGCGCCTTCAGGAGATCGACCTCGAGCGCGCGCTGCGCCGCGACGTCGGTCTCGTCGCCGGGGAGCTCGATCACCTCGATGCCCTCGCCGCGCAGGTGCTCCTCCACCTGCGAGAGGAACTCCTCGAGCTGCTCGGGCGAGAACTCCTCGACGGGCACGGCCTCGAGGAGGTCGTCGGAGGTCACGAACCCGCGCTCACGGCCGCGAGCGGTGATGGCCTCCTTCGCTTCCTCGAGACCCAGATCGCGGGCCGCTTCCGTCAAACGAGGCTCCTCGCGCATCGGTCCGAACGCTCGGGAAGTGTACGAGATGGCACCGACGGCGACCCCCGTCACACGGCGGGGACGCCCCGCCCCTCCCGGAGGCGGCGCAGGCGTCCGTCCGTCTCGATCAGCTCGCGGAACAGCTCGTCGTAGCCGGCGTCGGTGGTGGGGTTCATGCTCTGGAGCCGTCGGCGGAGCTCCTCGCTGCGACGTCGGAGCCGGAACTCCTCGAGGCGGCTCCACACCTCCTCGGCGTAGCCCGGGACGGCCTCCCCGTCGAGCGGCTCGAGCGCGAGGGCCGAGAGCGACCGCACCACGCGCTCGTCGCCTTCGGCGACCGCCCGGCGCAGGTCCCCGCCCACCGAGCGCAGGGCCGCGAACAGGGTCCGGGCCGTCCGGGTCTGGAAGTGCTCCTCGCTCAGACGCTCCCCGATCGCGCGATAGACGCCCTCGTCCCGCGCGAGCAGGCGCAGCATCTCCCGCTCGACCCGCTCCTGGGCGGTGGCGCGCGTGATCGCCTTCTCGGGCGCCACCGGTCGGCCCTCGCGCCGGCGCTGGAGCGCGAGCACGACCGAGCCCTCGGTCACCCCGACGAGCTCGGCGAGCAGGTGGGCGTACTCCGAGAGGCGGACGGGGTCGGTCAACCCCTCGAGCAGCGGCAGGGCCGCCGCCACCGCCGCGGCCTGGCCCTCGACCGTGGTCAGGTCGTGCCGTCCCACCACCCGGCGGAGCATGTACTCGACGAGGGGCTCCGCGGCAGCCGCCCGCTCCCGGAATGCCCGGCCGCCGTGGGTCCGGACGAAGTCGGCGGGGTCCTCGCCCTCGGGCAGGATCAGCACCACCGGCCGCAGCGGGTAGGTCTCCAGGAACGCGAAGGCCCGCTCGGCGGCGCGGGCGCCCGCCTCGTCGGAGTCGAAGGCGAGCACCATCCGCTGCGCGAACCGGGAGGCCGCGCGGAAGTGGCCCTCGCCCAGGGCGGTGCCGCAGGTCGCGACCACGTTGTCAACCCCGGCCATGGCGAGCGCGATCACGTCGGTGTAGCCCTCGACCACCACGATCTCGCCGGTGCGGGCCACGGCCGCCTTCGCGCGGTGCAGGTTGTAGAGCACCTCCCCCTTGCGGTAGATGGGCGTCTCCGGCGAGTTCAGGTACTTCGGCCCGTCATCGCGCGCCCCCGGCAGCGCCCGAGCGCCGAACCCCACGGCCCTGCCGGCGAGGTCGTGCACGGGGAACGTGACGCGGCCGCGGAAGCGGTCCCGCACGTTCCCATCGGCGTCGCGGAGCGCCAGCCCGGCCTCGAGGAGGATCTCGGTCGACAGCGAGCGCGCGAGCCGCCGGAGCAGGAAGTCCGGGTAGCCGGGCGCGTAGCCGATGCCGAACGCCTCCCACGCCTCGCGCTCGAACCCCCGCGAGCGCAGGTACGCGCGGGCCTCCTCGGCCTCGCGCCCCTCGAGGAGCATGCGGTGGTACAGGGCGGCGGCCTGCTCGTTCGCGCGGTGGAGCGCCTGGCGGCGGGAGGCGGCGCGGCGCTCGGCCGGGGAATCGCCCTCGTACCGGAGCGTGAGGCCCGCCTCCTTGGCCAGGCGCTCGACCGCCTCGGTGAACTCCAGGTGCTCGATCTGGCGCAGGAACGTGATGGCGTCGCCGCCGGCCCCGCAGCCGAAGCAGTAGAAGACCCCCTTGCTCGGCGAGACCGAGAACGAGGGGGTCTTCTCGGCGTGGAACGGGCACAGGCCGCTGTAGGCATCGTGCCCGGTCTTCTTGAGGGCGAGGTAGCCCGAGACGAGCTTCACGATGTCGGTCCGCTCCCGGACCGCCTCGAGGTCCTCCTGCCTGATCCTCCCGGCCACGCTCGTCCTCTCCCGGAGCGGCCGCGGACGCGGCCCTACAGCATCCAGCCCTGGGGAAGGAAGAGCTGCTCGTACACGCGGAGGGCGTACCGATCCGTCATGCCGGCGATGTAGTCGGCGATGCGGGTCGGCAGGTCGCCCGGAGCCCGATGGTACTCCTCCGGGACGGCCTCGGGATGCTCGAGGTAGTAGGAGAACAGGGTCCGGACGAGCGCGATGGCCTTCTCCTGCTCCGATCGCGCCTCGGGCCGCAGGTAGACGCGCTCGAAGAGGAACCCCCGCAGGACGTCGAGCGCGTGGGCCACCGGCTCGGAGAGCCGGACCTCGGGGCCCTCGGCGCTCGAGCGCACGAGGTCCGTGACCAGGGTGTCGATGCGCCGCCCGTGGGTCGGACCGAGCACCTCGAGCACCTCCGCCGGCAGGTCCTCGGGCCCAAGGACCCCGGCTCGGACGGCGTCGTCGACGTCGTGGTTCACGTACGCGATCCGGTCCGCGAGGCGCACCACGGCGGCCTCGGGGGTCGCCGGCGGCGGCGTCGACCAGGGGTGGTGCAGGATCCCGTCCCGGACCTCCCAGGTCAGGTTGAGCCCCCGCCCCTCGTTCTCCAGGTGGTCCACGACCCGGAGGCTCTGCTCGTTGTGCCGGAACGGGCGCCCGAGGAACGGCGAGAGCGCCTCCTCGCCGAGGTGCCCGAACGGCGTGTGGCCGAGGTCGTGCCCGAGCGCGATCGCCTCGGTGAGGTCCTCGTTCAGGCGCAGCGCCCGGGCGGCGGTGCGCGCGATCTGGGCCACCTCGAGCGTGTGCGTGAGCCGCACGCGGTAGTGGTCGCCCTCGGGGGCGAGGAACACCTGCGTCTTGTGCTTGAGCCGTCGGAACGCCTTGGAGTGGACGATGCGGTCGCGGTCGCGCTGGAAGCACGTCCGCAGGGGGTCGAGCGGCTCCTCGCGCTCGCGGCCCTTGCTCGCCTCCGAACGCGTGGCGTGCGGCGCGAGCGTCTCGCGCTCGATGCGCTCGGTCACCTCCCGTGGGCTCGCCATGCCCCGCATGCTAGCGCGGGGGGCCGACGCGGCCGCCGGTCACTCGCCGAGCACGCGGTAGTACAGGTACGCGAAGACCTCCCGGAGGTACCCCTCGAGCCGGGTCCGCCGCGAGCGCGCGGCGGAGCGCCAGGTCGCCGAGACGTACGCCTCGATCCCGAGGTCCCGCGCCATCCGGCGGATCCGCAGGTTGTGCCACGGGTCCGAGACGAGGAAGGCCGAGACGAGGCCCCGCTCGCGCATCCACGAGGCCGCCGCGCGGAGGCTCTCCAGGGTGGTCGAGCCGACCGGCAGCGCCACCACCGCCTCCGGCGGCAGGCCGTGGTCGAGGAGCCACGCGCGGCCGGCCTCGGCCTCCGTCGAGACGTCGCCGAGCCGTCCGGCGCCGAGCACGAGCACCCGCTCGGCGCGTCCCTGCCGGTACAGGAGGGCGGCGTGCTCCAGGCGCCCCTCGAACACCGGCGAGGGCGCCCCCTGGTACTGGGCCGCCCCCAGGACCACGATCGCGTCCGCGCGATCGATCTCGCTCGCGTCGTCGTGGTGCGCCGCCGCCCACACCGCCCACGCGGTGAGGCCGAGGACCGCCCCGGCCCCGAGCGCGAGCAGGAGCGCGAGGCTCGCGACCGGGTGGCGCAGCGGGAAGCGGACGAGGCGGGCGGCGGTCCCCACGGGTCGATGGTAGCCACCCCGGGGGTGGTCGCCCTGGGGTGATCGCCCGGGGGAACCGCCGCCCCCGCCACGGTCAGCCGGTGGGGAGCACGCCCGCCTCACGGAGGACCGTCAGGAACCCCCGCCGGGTGAACCCGCTGCCGAGCGCGGCCCGCCGCCCGCACGGCCCCGGGACCTGCCAGCTGAGGACCCAGGTGCGCTCCGAGCCGCGCAGCACACCCTCCACGCCGGGCGCGGCCTCGACCGAGCCGGCGACGGGCAGCCCCTCGCCGAACTCCCCCGGGATCCCGGCGAAGAGATGGATCTCCCGGCCATCCTCGCTCACCAGGCCGACGCGGGTCCCGATGTGATCCGGGTACGGGTCCCGGAGCGACTCCGCGACCTGGAACCCCGCGGGCGACCCGATCCCCAACTCGCACACCGGGCGCTCGTCGTGGGGTTCCCCGTCCACGTCGGCGCCGACCGTGCACCCGGAGATCACGAGGCCCGCGAGGACCGACGCCGCGAGACGGATGCCCCGCCTCACGGCAGCGAGGCCGGGATCGGCCCGACCAGCGGCCCCGAGCCGTCGGGCGCCGCCTCCTGTCCGAGTCCCGCGTACAGCCCGCCGAGCGAGCGGACCCGCTCCGCGAGGATCGTCGCGGGATGCCCCGCGGCGCTCATCGCCTCGGCGAACTCCCGCGCCCCCTCCTCGGTCCGGAAGGCGGAGACGAGCGCGAACTCGCCCGCCCGTCCAACCTGCTCGCGGAAGCCCTGGAACTGCGCCACCGGAACGACGTAGTAGCCCTGCACATCCCCGAGCCCCATGGCGCGGTTCGCGGCCTCGGCCTCCTCACGCGTCTCGAACACCCCGCCGACGACGAGCACGAGCATCTCCCCCGCGCCCGTGTCCGGCTTCATCGTCGCGGGGACCCGCGGCACCTCCGGCCCGGGGGCGGTCCGCGCGACGACCGCCACCCCGGTGATCAGCGCGAGCACGCCGGCCGCCCAGACCGCCGCGCGGAGCAACGTCTTCCTCATCGCATCCTCCTCTCTCAGTAGCCGAACGCGTACTGGAAGTGCATGGGGTCGCAGAAGTCCAGGCCCCAGCGCCACCCGTGGTCCTTGAAGATGTAGGCGAAGTTCTTGTTCGTCGTGCTCGTGCACGAGCCCATCGGCTCGTACGAGGCCGAGATGTCGACGGCGATGCCCCACGCGTGGGTGCTCCAGGTCGTGGTGCCGTCGATGTACCGACACAGGTACCCCCAGATCCCGCTCTTCGTGTACTGGCCGAGGTGCGCGTTCTGGATGTGGCCGTACACGTCGTTGTCCAGGTTGGTCGAGACGCCGCCCTTGCCCGAGACCATCTCCGTGCGGTAGCCGCCGAGCTTCTTGTGGAAGCGGATCCGGTAGGTCTTGCCGTTGTCGGCGGCCGTCCAGTCCATCCAGACCTTGGAGGCGGCGTCGCTGCAGGGCTGGCCGAACCGGTTGACGATCTGCGTGTAGCCGGTCGGCGTGGCCGGGTAGTTGTAGTGCCAGTCGCGCCAGCCCGCCTTCTGCCAGTGCCACCCGAGCGCGAGCGGCGCGAGCGCGACGAGCGCGACCACCACCGTGAGGGGGAGGAGGCGCGGCCTGCGACGGCCGCGGTCGGGGCGAGCGGAGCTGCCCATGTCCACCTCCTCTGACTCGTGGGGGAGTCCTACGGGGGAGTCCTACGGGGGAGTCCCACGGGGGAGTCCCACGGGGGAGGCGGGGAGGACGCGAGCCTACCTCGCGGGGCGCGCTCGCGCATCGCCCGCCCGGGGGAGATCGCGCCCCGAGGCGGGGGATTCGACGCTCCGGCTACTTCGAGGCCGACTCCGCCGACCCGAGGACGGCCTGCGCGGCGGCCAGCCGAGCGGTCTCGATGCGGAAGGGCGAGCACGAGACGTAGTCGAGGCCGATCTCGTGGCAGAAGGCCACGCTCGCCGGGTCGCCGCCGTGCTCGCCGCAGATGCCGAGGTGCAGGCGGGGGTTCGCGGCCCGCCCCTCCTCGACCGCGATCCGCATCAGCCGGCCGATCCCGGTCCGGTCGATCGTGACGAACGGGTTGGCGGGCACGAGGCGCCGCTCCTCGTACATCGCGACGAACTTGCCGATGTCGTCCCGGCTGAACCCGAAGCCCATCTGCGTGAGGTCGTTCGTGCCGAAGGAGAAGAAGTCGGCGACCTCGGCGATCTCGCCGGCCGTGAGCGCCGCGCGGGGCACCTCGATCATCGTGCCCCACTCGAGGTGCTCGAGCTCGACGCCCTCGCGCTCGAGCACGTCCCGAGCCACGGGCTCGAGCTCGGCCCGCATCTGCTCGAGCTCGGCTCGCGTCGCGACGAGCGGGATCATGATCTCGACCCTCGGGTCCCCGCCCTCCTTCCGCACCACCGCGGCCGCCTCGCAGATCGCCCGGACCTGCATCGCGTACAGCCCGGGCTTCACGATGCCGAGCCGCACCCCGCGCAGGCCGAGCATCGGATTGGCCTCGTGGAGCTCGCGGACCTTCGCGAGGATCCTGCGCGCCTCGTCCAGCGGCATCCGCTCGCCGCGGACCTCGACCTCCTCCTCGGCGGTGAGCTCCGCCACCCTCGTCGCAACCGCGAGCTCCTCGAGGTTCGGCAGGAACTCGTGCAGGGGCGGGTCGAGCAGCCGCACCGTGACCGGCAGGCCGCTCATCGCCCGGAAGATCCCGACGAAGTCCCCCCGCTGCAGGGGCAGGAGCTCGTCGTAGGCCGCCTGCTCCTCGGCCGGGGTCTCGGCGAAGATCATCCGGCGCACGGCCGCGACCCGCTCCGGGCCGAGGAACATGTGCTCGGTCCGGGCGAGGCCGATGCCCTCCGCCCCGCGCTCGCGCGCGTTCGTCGCCTGCTCGGGGGTGTCGGCGTTCGCACGGACGCGGAGCCGCCGCACGCGATCGGCGTGGGCCATGAGGCGCTCGAAGGCCAGCCAGATCCTCTCCGACCTCGCGGCGGCGTCCCCGGCCCGAGCGCGCTCCAGGACCGACTCCTCGAGCGGGAGCTCCCCCACGTACACGTGCCCGGTGAACCCGTCGATCGTGATGACGTCGCCCTCGCGGACCGTGGTCCCGTTGGCGGTGAAGCTCCGCGAGCCGAGGTCGAGCTTGATCTGGTCGGCGCCGCAGACGGCGGGGATCCCCTCGCCGCGGGCCACCACGGCAGCGTGCGAGTTCGTGCCCCCCGCCGAGGTCAGGATGCCCTGGGAGACGATCATCCCGTGGTAGTCGTCGGGGGTCGTCTCGCGACGGACGAGGATCACCCGCTCGCCGCGGCCCGCCCACGCCTCGGCATCGTCCGCGCTGAAGACGACCCTGCCGGTGGCCGCGCCCGGGCTCGCGTTGAGGCCCCTGGCGATCGGCTCCCGCCCCTCGGCCCGCACGCGTCGCTTGAAGAGCTCCTCGAGGCGGTTCGCATCGACCCGCAGCAGCGCCGTGTCCTCGTCGATGAGCCCCTCTTCGAGCATGTCGTAGGCCATGACCCACTCCGCGAGCGCGGTGCGCTTCCCGACGCGGGTCTGGAGGATCCAGAGCTTGCCCTTCTCGATCGTGAACTCGATGTCGCACATGTCCCGGTAGTGCATCTCGAGCGTGTGCATGACCTGCAGGAGCTCCCCGTAGGAGACGGGGTCCAGCCGCTCGAGCTCGGCGAGCGGCAGCGTGTTCCGGATCCCCGCCACGACGTCCTCCCCCTGGGCGTTCGGCAGGTAGTCGCCGTAGGGGACCTTCTCCCCCGTCGCCGGGTCGCGCGTGAAGGCCACGCCGGTGCCGGAGTCCTCGCCGCGGTTGCCGAAGACCATGGCGACCACGTTCACCGCGGTGCCGAGATCGTCGGGGATCCGGTTCTGGCGCCGGTAGTCGCGCGCGCGCTTGCCGTTCCAGCTCTTGAACACCGCCTCGATGGCCAGGCGCAGCTGGACCCTGGGGTCCTGGGGGAAGTCCTCGCCGACGTGCTCGCGGTAGACCCGCCGGAACTCCTCGATCAGAGCCTGGAGGTCCTCGGCGTCGAGGTCGGTGTCCTGCGCGCCCGGGAACTTCGCCTCCTTCGCCCGCTCGAGCGCCTCCTCGAACGCCTCCCCCGGCACCCCCATGACGATCTTCCCGAACATCTGGATGAACCGCCGATAGGCGTCCCGGGCGAAGCGCAGGTCCCCGCCCGAAGCCGCCGCGAGGCCCTCCACGGACGCGTCGTGCAGCCCGAGGTTCAGGACGGTGTCCATCATGCCGGGCATGGAGAACTTCGCCCCCGAGCGGACCGAGACGAGGAGGGGATCCTCGGGATCGCCGAGGCGCCGACCCATCGTCGCCTCCAGCCGCGCGAGGTGCTCCTCGACCTCCTGCATCAGCCCCGGGGGGAAGTCGCCCTCGCGCAGGTACGCGAGGCAGGCCTCGGTCGTGATCGTGAACCCGGGCGGGACGGGCAGACCCATGTTCGTCATCTCGGCGAGGTTCGCGCCCTTCCCGCCGAGCAGGTCCTTCATGTCCTTGTTGCCCTCGTGGAAGTCGTACACGTACTTCGTCACGATCTGCCTCCCGAGCTCACCGGCGTTCCCGCTCAGTCTACGGAGACCGGGGCCCGATGGGACCGTTCAGGACGCCGTGCGCTCAGCACACCGCGTTCAGGAACGGGAAGGGGTTCACGGCCTCCCCGCCCCCGGGGTGGTACTCGAAGTGGTCGTGCGGTCCGGAGGCGTTCCCCGTGCTGCCGACGAAGCCGATGACGTCCCCGGCGTGGACCTCGCCGAGCCGCCCGTAGGCCGACAGGTGCGCGTTGTACACGTACCCGCCCTCGCCGTAGACCTTCACGGCGATGCCCCCGAGCAGGTTGTCCGCGGCGACGGCGACGCCGTCGAACGGCGCCCGGATCGGCGTCCCCGGCGGAGCGAAGATGTCGATCCCCTCGTGCAGGTGGAACCCCCCGCTCCAGCGCGGCGCGTGCCAGTCGTCGGCGTAGCTCATCGGCTGGTCCACCGGACACACGCGCAGGACCCCTTCGAGCGCGACGTCCACCCGGCCGAGCTCGCTGGGGAAGGCCTCGAGCCACGTCGCGACGAGCAGCTCGGCCACCACCATCTCCTGCGTGAGGTCCCGGTGCGTCGCGCGCACGCCGCGGAGATCCGCCTCGAGCTCCTCGATCCGCCCTCGCATCCGGGCGGCCTCCGCGAGCACCTCGGCCTCGCGGGCCCGGAGCTCCAGGCGCGCGCGGAGGGTCCGCCCGAGCTCGCTCCGGGCCCGGGCGAGCAGCGTCTCGGCCTCGGCGGTGACGCGAGGCTCCCCGGGGATCCCGCGAACGGCGGCGGCGACGGCGGCCGCCCGCGCGAGCTCCGCCCGCACCCGGTGCTCCTCCTCCGCCAGCCGCGCCTGCGCCCGGCGCAGGTCGGCGAGGAGCGCTCGCATCTGCTCGAGCCTCCGCTCGGCGTCCGCCCGCTCCGCCAGCAGGGCGATGCCGAGCCGGTCGTTCGCGCGCATCGCCCCGGTCACGACCACGAGCGGCGCTCGCAGGTCGGCGAGGGTCTCCGGGGCCTCCGGTCGCCCCGGCACCACGCCGGTCATCACGACCCCGGCGGCGAGGGTCCGGCGTCGCTCCCGCAGGCGGCCGAAGGCGGCGAGCCGTCGCTCGGCGCTCGCCGCCT
Organism: uncultured Actinomycetes bacterium; assembly: GCA_964640965.1. Lineage (GTDB taxonomy): Bacteria > Actinomycetota > UBA4738 > UBA4738 > HRBIN12 > HRBIN12. Next base: position 18,462 of record CAZXJB010000001.1, read on the forward strand.
GATCGCGGATCTCACCCAGACGCACGGCGACGTCCCGGGCGCGCCCTTGCAGCTCCGCGACCTGCGCAGCCAGGACGTCGAGCTGAGCCCCCACCTCCTCCAGGACCGCCCGGGCCGCCACGAGCCGCACGTCGGGTCCGACCGCGGCGCCCCCCGGGATCCCGCCCGCGAGCACGAGCGCCGCGACGAGCGCCCCCGCGAGCGCGAGCCGCGGGAGCGACGGCCTCAGGCGAGCTCGTCGACGCGGAGGATCGCGCCGGTCGCGTGCACCTCGGCGCTGCATACGAACCCCCAGGATTGGCCCGGCCGCCAGTCCTCCTTGTTGTCCATGCCGGCGGCGAGCAGGCGACCGCTCCGATCGAGGAACGAGCACCCGAGCTGCGCGTAGGGGATGACCCGGCCGCTCGTGTTCTCGGCGATCCCGATGAGGTCCGAGTACCCGTAGCTGTGCGTGAGCTGCACGTCGTAGATCCGCACGAGACCCTCGAACCCCGTGACCTCCACGCTCACGCCCTCGCCGTTCGGCACGTAGACGGTCTCGGTCACGGTCTCGGTCACGGTCTCGGTCACGACCTTCACCTTGGCCGCCCGGAGCTCCGCGATCCGCTCCCGCAGCTCCCCGACCCGGGCGGCGAGATCCGCCCGCGCGGCCTCGGCGGCCCGCAGCGCGTCCGCGGTCGCGTCGAGCTCCGCCCGCAGGGCCTCGATCTGCGTCGCCATCCGGTCCACGTCCCTCCGGGCGCCGACGGACCCGACCGCCCCGGCCGAGACGGCGAGGACCACGAACGCGAGGACCCACGTGAGCCGGCGCCGCCAGCGCCGGCGACGCCGGGTCGGCGGCCCGCCTCCGGGGCGGGATCTCGCGAGCTCGTCCTCCAGCAGGTCCCGGCTGACCATGAGCAGCCCCATGCCGGGGAGGAGCGGGTCGGGTGGAGCGGGCGGCGCTTCCAGGGTCGACCTCATGCCTGCAGCCTGGCAGCGCACGCGCGGCCGGGGTTGGGTCGGGGAGCCCGCCACCGACGGGCCCTAGGTCCCGGACCCGAGGACCACGCTCACGCGGCGGCCCGCAGCGCCGTCAGGGTCGCCGGGTCGCTCGCGAACAGCACGCGGACGCTCGAGCCCTCGACCGGCAGGACCTCCGCGGCCTGCTCCCCCGCCGCGATCCAGGCGCCCATGGCCTCCGCGAAGCCCTGGGCGTCCTGCGGGCCGTCCCAGGCGGTCGCGAGCACCACCGCGACGCGCTCGCCGTCCGTCCAGGCCCGGTACAGCCCGCCGTCCCAGCCCGCCGCCGCCTCCTCCGCCGTCGAGGTCGAAAGACGCAGGCCGAGGGCGATCGCGAGCCAGGCCTCCCCCACCTCCTGCACGTCGAGATCCTCCCACCCGGGGCCGAGCGCCCGGCCGAGGTCCGGGACGTCCACCGGGGTCGGGACGTCCCCCGGGTAGCGGTCGGGGTGCATGATCTGCTCGGTCGAGACGGGCAGGTCGCGGAAGGCCCCGTCGATCGCCTGCGCGCCCCCGCGCGAGGAGAGCGCGCTCACGAACGCCTCGCCCTCGGTGTAGGGCCAGAGCTGCTGGCGCTCGATGAACGGGTCCACCGCGGCGGGGGCGGTGCCGGCCTCGGACGCGAGCTGCAGCTGCTCCTGGGGCGAGAGGTACGTGATCGCGTACCGGCTCATGAGGTGCGTCGCGTCCCCCTCGGTGAGCCCGATCGCGGCCGTGGCCGCCTCGTCGCGGCAGGAGGTCAGCAGCCGGTCGATGCGCTCGAGGCCGAAGTGCTGGTCGTCGAGGGCGTGCGTGAGCTCGTGGGCGAGGATCACCCGCGCGTACGGCGAGGGATGCTCGGTGCCGATGAACCGGAGCTCGCCCGTCAGCGTGTCGTAGTAGCCGATGACCTGCCCCGACACGAAGCGCTCGAGCTCCTCGCGGATGCTCACCCCGGGCCCGATCACACCGATCGTCTGCCAGGCTCGGCTGCGGCGCTCGAGCAGCTCCCGCGGGTAGGAGTAGTCGAAGGAGTCGCGCAGGCCCTCGCGGAGCTCCGCCGGGGTCGAGGGCTCGGCCACGACGGGCTCGGTGAAGGTGAGGCCTCGGAGCTCCTCGACGGCGTCCATCACCTCGGTGACCGCCGGAGGGGTCGGTCCCTCGGGCGGCACCGGCTCGCTCCCGGGCGGCGGCCCGTAGTCGCAGAGCTTCGCCATCGCCCGGGCGGCCGAGCCGCTCGGGCTCGGGCTCGCGGGGGGGTTCGCCGTCGGCGTGGTCGGCGACGCGCTCGGGCTCGGCGGCGCCGCCCGCTCGCACGCGACGAGCACGAGCCCGAGGGCGACCACGAGGCCGAGGGCACGTCGGGCTCGCCTCACGGCTCCCCCCGACCCGGCACGATCACCGCGGCGACCGAGAGCGCCGCCGCGGCGACCGAGAGCGCCGCCGAGACCCACAGCCGCCCCATGCCCCGCAGCTCGTCCAGCACCGCCCAAGCCAGGAACGCCGCCGCGAGCAGCAGGAGCCCGAAGGCGGCCCCGTACAGCCCGAGCGCGAGCGCCGTCGGCCGCCCGCCCCTCCTCACAGACGGTCCCTCAGGTAGGCGACGAGGTTCGCGATCGGGATCCGGTCCTGCCGCATCGAGTCGCGCTCGCGGACGGTGACCTGCCGGTCCTGGAGCGTGTCGAAGTCGACCGTCACGCAGAACGGCGTGCCGACCTCGTCCTGCCGCCGGTACCGCCGGCCGATGGACCCCGCGTCGTCGTAGTCGCACATCCAGTGCACCTTGAGCAGGTCGAAGATCGCCCGGGCGTCGGGGATCAGCGCCTCGTTGCGAGACAGCGGCAGCACCGCCACCTTCGTCGGCGCGAGGTCCCTGTGGAGCTTCAGCACCACCCGCCGCTCGGTGCCGCCCGAGGCGGTCGGCGCCTCCTCCTCGTGGTAGGCGTCGATGAGGAACGCGAGCAGGCACCGGTCGACGCCCGCCGCCGGCTCGATCACGTACGGGTGGTAGCGGACCTGCTTGTCCTGATCGAAGTAGGTGAGGTCCTGGCCCGAGTGCTCCTCGTGCTGGCGCAGGTCGTAGTCGGTGCGGTTCGCGATGCCCTCGAGCTCGCCCCAGTCGGTGAACGGGTACCGGTACTCGATGTCCACGGTCCGCTTGGAGTAGTGCGAGAGCTCCTCGGGCGCGTGCTCGCGCACCCGCAGGTTCTCCTCCCGCATCCCGAGGTCCAGGTACCAGCGGTAGCGCTCGGCGATCCAGTACTCGTGCCACTCCTCGTCGGTGCCCGGCTCGACGAAGTACTCCATCTCCATCTGCTCGAACTCGCGCATCCGGAAGATGAAGTTGCCCGGGGTGATCTCGTTGCGGAAGGACTTCCCGATCTGGGCGATGCCGAACGGGACCTTCTTCCGGCTCACCTGCTGGATCTGGACGAAGTCCACGAACATCCCCTGCGCCGTCTCCGGGCGCAGGTACACGACGCTCGCCTCGTCCTCGACCGGGCCCATGTGCGTCTTGAACATCAGGTTGAAGTTGCGGGGCTCGGTGAAGCCGTGGTGCCCGCAGCTCGGGCAGACCGGGCGATGGGCGAGGTCGACCGTCGTCTCGTCCTCCTCGTGCCCGGACTGGGGCGCGTGGAAGCCGGGGATGTGGTCCGCCCGGAACCGCTGGTGGCACTGGAGGCACTCGACGAGCGGGTCGGTGAAGACCTCGACGTGCCCCGAGGCCTCCCAGACCCTCGGCGACATGATGATCGCCGCCTCCAGGCCGACGACGTCGTCCCGGAGCTGGACCATCGAGCGCCACCAGGCGTTGCGGATGTTCCGCTTCAGCTCGACGCCGAGGGGCCCGTAGTCCCAGGACGAGCGGAGCCCCCCGTAGATCTCGCTGGACTGGAAGACGATCCCCCGCCGCTTGGCGAGGGAGGTGATGGCCTCCATCAGATCGGCCACGTGCTCGCTCCTTTCCCGGCCGCTGGCGGCGGCCGCTGGCGTCGAGCACAGTGTACGGTGCAGCGCCCCGCCCGGACGGCCGATACCTGGAGTGATGACCGCGCCGAGGACCTGCCGCGCGTGCGGGGCGCCGCTCCCGGGCGACGTCCGCTGGTGCCTGCGGTGCTACGAACCGGTGCGCGGGCTCAGCCCGCGGCCGCCCCAGCTGCCCCCGCTCCCCACGGTTCGCGAGCCGCCACCCGAGCCGCGCACGTCGCGGTGGCGGGCGGGACCGACCACCCTCGGCCCGGTCGGGCGGATCGTCTCGACGCTCGTGCTCGCCCTGTTCGCGCCCTGGCGCGGGCTCGTCGGCTTCGGCAGCGCGCTCGGACCGCTCATGCTCTGGTACCTCCTCGGCTACACGCTCATCGCCGTGGTGCTCCTGCCCCACATCTGGCGCCGGGAGCGCGTCCTCGACCCGAGACCGACCGCGGCCGACCGCCTCCGAGCGCGCGCGGCCGCCGCAGCCCCTCGCCTCGCGCGCCCGATCCCTCCGATCCTGATCCTCGCCGCGCTCGGCCTCTGCGGGCTCATCGCCCTCGCCGTGGCCTGGACGACCATGGGGAGCGTCGGTCGCTACTACCTGGTGGCGATCGGCGTCACCGTCGGGGCCGGCCTGTTCCTCGCGATCTGGAACGAGCTGTAGGCGACCCGGCCTAGACTTCGGCCGTGGACGTCCCGGGGTTCCTCGCCTCGCACCCGCCCTTCGACGAGCTCACGCCCGAACAGCTGCAGCGCGTCCTCGGCGCCCTGGAGATCGCGCACTTCCCGCCCGGGGCGGTGATCCTCGAGGAGGCCGGCGAGCCCGCCTCGCACCTGTACGTGATCCGCAAGGGCACGGTCGAGATCCTCGACGACGGCCTCGTGATCGACGAGCTCGGCGAGGGCGAGGTCTTCGGGATGTGGTCGCTGCTCGGCCGCGTCGCGCCGAGCGCCACGGTGCGGGCCAAGGAGGACACGCTCTGCTACCTGCTCGGGGCCGATGTGGCGCAGGAGGTGCTCGCGACCCGCGCCGGCGCCGCCTTCGTCATCGCGGCCCTGCGCCGGCGGGCCGAGCGCGTCCGCCACGCCCTCGACGAGACGCCGTCCCCCGCCGGGCTGCGGCCGGTCGGCTCGCTGCTCCGACGGCCCCCGGTCACGTGCGCGCCGGAGCTCCCGGTGGCCGAGGCCGCCGCCCTCATGGCCCGCGAGCGGGTCTCGAGCCTGCTCGTCCCGCACGGCGACGGTCGCCTCGGCATCCTCACCGACCGGGACCTCCGCACCCGCGTCGTGGCTCGCCGCCTGGATCCCGGGACCCCCGTCCGCGAGATCATGACCCCCCGGGCCGTGACCGTCACCGCGGACGCGATGGCCGGCGAGGTGCTCCTCGCCATGCTCGAGCACGGCGTCCACCACCTGCCCGTCGTCGACCGCGCGGGGCGCGTGCTCGGGGTCGTCACGGACACCGACCTCATGGGGATCGGGCGTGAGACGCCGTTCGCGCTGAAGAGCGCGCTCGAGCGGGCCGCCGACCCCGATGCCGTCGCCGCCGAGCTGCGCCGCCTGCCGGACGTCGTGGCCGCGCTCGTGGGATCCGGCACGGACCCCGTGCACATCGGGCACGTCGTCTCCTTCGCGATCGACGCGGCGACGAAGCGACTCATCGCGCTCGCGATCCGGGAGCTCGGGGAGCCGCCGACCCCGTGGGCGTGGCTCGCGCTCGGCAGCGCGGCGCGCCAGGAGCAGGCGATCCGCACCGACCAGGACCACGCCCTCGCCGTGGGGGGCGAGCCCGATGCGTTCGCCGGGATCGCCGAGCGCGTCGTCGCGGGGCTGGAGGCGGGCGGCATCCCGCGCTGCAACGCCGACGTCATGGCGAGCGACCCCCGGCTCCGCCTCACGCTCGAGGACTGGGTCCGGCGCTTCGAGGCGTGGATGGCGGAGGAGGGACCGACGGGCAGCGAGCAGCTCTCGATCCTCGCCGACCAGCGGCAGGTGACGGGCCCGCTGGAGGCCGAAGCGGCGCTGGACGACGTCATGGCCCGGGCCGCGGAGCACCCCCGGTTCCTCCGGCAGCTCGCCCGGCGGGCCCTCGACGAGCGCCCGCCCCTCGGCTTCGTCCGCGACCTGCAGGTCGAGCACCGGGGCGAGCACGCCGGCACGATCGACGTGAAGCACCGGGGCGTCGTGATCGTGAGCAACCTCGCCCGGGCCTACGCCGCCCGGGCGGGCATCACGGCGAAGCGGACCCTCGAGCGCCTCCGGGCCGCGGAGACGGCGGGGGTGATCGACGCCGAGACCCGGGCGGACCTCGAGGAGGCCTTCGGGTTCCTCTGGGAGGTCCGGCTCCGGCACCAGGTCGAGCGCCACCGCGCCGGCCTTGCGCCCGACGACTTCGTCGACCCCCACGAGCTCGGGCCCGTCATTCGCCAGGGGCTGAAGGAGGCCTTCCGCGTCGTGCACCGGGCACAGCGCGCCCTCGCGCTCGAGCTCGGCCTCTGACCCCCGCGCCGCGGGGGGCCGTCCGCGCCTCGCACCTCGTCTCACACGTCGGAGAAGTAGACGTTCTTCACCTCGGTGTAGAGGTTCACGGCGTGCATGCCCATCTCGCGTCCGATGCCGCTCCGCTTGTACCCGCCGAAAGGCGCCTCGGTGTGCACGCTGCTCGAGGAGTTGACCGAGAGGACCCCGGTGCGGATGGCCTTGGCCACGCGGATCGCCCGCCCCAGGTTCTGCGTCCAGATCGAGCCCGACAGGCCGTACACCGTGTCGTTCGCCAGGCGGATGACCTCCTCCTCGTCGTCGAAGGGGATCATGCACGCGACCGGGCCGAAGATCTCCTCCTGCGCCACACGCCACCGGTTGTCGACGTCGGCGAGCACCGTCGGGCGCAGGAAGTACCCGGGCCCCTCCGGGACCTCGCCGCCCGTGACCTTGCGCGCGCCCTCCTGCAGCCCGATCTCGATGTACTCGAGCGAGGTCCGCCGCTGCCCCTCGGAGATCAGCGGGCCCATCTCGGTCCCCTCGTCGAGCGGGTCGCCCACCGCGATCGAGGAGGTCCGCTTGGCGAAGCGCTCGACGAACTCGTCGTAGATCGGCCGCTGGATGAACGCCCTCGAGCGCGCGCAGCAGTCCTGCCCGGCGTTGTCGAAGACCGACCACACCGAGCTCTCCACGCAGGCATCCAGGTCGGCGTCGGCGAACACGATGTTCGCCGACTTGCCCCCGAGCTCGAGCGAGACCCGGGAGATGTTCTCCGCTGCCGCCCGCATCACCTGGGTGCCGACCTCGGTGGAGCCGGTGAAGCTGATCTTCGCCACGCGCGGGTCCGAGATCAGCGCGCCCGCCACCGAGGATCCGGGGCCGGGGAGGACGCTGAGCGTCCCCTCCGGCAGGCCGACCTCGGCGAGGATGTCGGCGAGCGCGAGGGCCGTGAGCGGCGTCTGCGAGGCTGGCTTCACCACCGCGGTGTTCCCGCATGCGAGCGCCGGCGCGATCTTCCAGGACGCGATGGCCGCCGGGAAGTTCCAGGGCGTGATGAGGGCGCACACGCCCACCGGCTCTCGCAGCGTGACGTCGAGGCCCGGCGGCACGATCGGGATCGTCTCGCCGAAGATCTTGTTCGCCGCCCCACCCCAGTACTCGAAGACGTTCGCCACGATGTCGATCTCGCCGCGGGCCGCGTTGATCGGCTTCCCGCCGTTGCGGGCCTCCAGGCGGGCGAGCTCCTCCCGCCGCTCGCGGATCAGGAGCGAGGCGCGCGTGAGCAGCCTCCCCCGCTCCCTGGCGCTCGTGCGGGGCCACGGGCCCTCCTCGAAGGCCCGAGTCGCGATCTCGACGGCGCGCCGGGCATCCTCCGGCCCGGCCTTGGCCACCACCGCCATCGGCTCGCCGGTCGCCGGCTCGATGACCTCGTAGGTCTCGCCCTCCGCGGCCGCGACCCGCTTCCCACCCAGCACGAGCATCTCCGCGCTCATCGCGAGGCCTCCTCCCCGAGACGTTAGCTGGATGATAGGGCCTCGGGTCGCTCACGTTCCTGTGCGCGCTGCTCTATGCTCGCGTGCGTCCGCAGGCACGATCGACAGGAGGTCGACATGGGACGCCTGGAGGGGAAGGTCGCCCTCATCACCGGGGGGGCGAGCGGGATGGGGATGGTGGCCTCCAAGCTGTTCGCCGCCGAGGGCGCGAAGGTGGTGCTCACCGACGTCGCGGACGAGGCGGGCGAGCGGGTCGCCGACGAGATCCGGGCCGCCGGCGGGCAGGCCCACTACGTCCACGCCGACGTGAGCGTGGAGGACGAGGCCGCCGCGATGGTCCGCGCCGGCGTCGAGCGCTTCGGCGGGCTCCACGTGCTCTACAACAACGCCGGGGTGATGCTGCCCGACGACGGCTCGGTCACCACGACGGACGTGGCGATCTGGGACCGCACGCTCGCGATCAACGTGAAGGGCGTCGCCTTCGGCTGCAAGCACGGGATCCCGGCGATGCTCGACTCCGGCGGCGGCTCGATCATCAACGTCGCCTCCTTCGTCGCGTGGATGGGCGCGGCGACCTCGCAGACGGCCTACACCGCCTCCAAGGGAGCGGTGCTGTCGATGACGCGCGAGATCGCCGTCGAGTACGCCCGCAAGGGCATCCGCTGCAACGCGCTCTGCCCGGGGCCGATCGAGACGCCGCTGCTCATGCAGCTGCTCTCGGACGAGGCCGCGCGCCAGCGCCGGTTCGTCCACATCCCGATGGGCAGGCTCGGGAAGGCCGAGGAGCTCGCCAAGGCGGCCCTGTTCCTCGCCTCGGACGACTCCTCGTTCATGACCGGGGCCTCCCTCATCGTCGACGGCGGGATCACCGCCGCCTACGTGACGCCGGAGGACTGAACGGGCGGGGTGCCGGGGTCGCTGCTCGCCTTCGGGGTCCCCACCTGGCCGACGGTCGGCCGCTCGTGGGATCCCTGGTCCCTCGCGCTCCCCCTGCTCGGGATCGTGATGGCGCGCACGCTGTTCGGGGTCCCGCTCACGGCGCGCTCCACGGCCGTCCTCGCGCTCGGTGGCACGGCGGCGGCGTGGCTCGTCCCGCCCCTCGGCCTGCTGCCCGCGATCGGGCTCGGCCTCCTCGCCCTCACCGCCTGGACGCTCGTCCGGCGGTCCCGGCCGAGGGAGCGCTGACCCCCGCTACCCGGAGCCGAAGACCGGCGCGAGCGCGAAGTAGACCTCGCGGTAGCGGCGGTAGGCCTCCTCGTACGCCTCGCGCCGCTCGGGGTCGGGCTCGTGCTCATCGGGCCGGAACGCGACGAACGCCTCCACCGCCTCAGCGACGGTGGCGTGCACACGGGCGCCCACGGCGGCGAGGATCGCCGCGCCCGTCGCGGTGGTCTCCACGCTCACCGGCACGCGGACCGGCAGACCCGTGACGTCGGCCTTGATCTGCCGCCACAGCGAGCCCTTCGCCCCGCCGCCCACGATCGTGAGGCGCCGGACCGCGAGGCCCGCCGCCCCCATCGCCTCGAGGATGTCGCGGAGGGCGAACGCGCTCCCCTCCAGGATCGCCCGGGTCATGTGCGCCCGGGTGTGCGCGAGCGTGAGCCCGTAGAACACGCCCCGAGCGGCGCCGTTCCACTCCGGCGCCATGGCGCCCTGCATGCAGGGCAGGAACACGAGCCCCTCGGCCCCGGGCGGGATGCGCTCGGCATCCCCCGCGAGCAGGTCGTAGGCGTCCCCGTCGCCGTTCGCCTCCGCCGCCCGCTCCGGGTGCCCGAACTGGTCCCGCCACCACCGGAGGTTCCCGCCCGAGACGAACCCGGGGTTCTCGAGCAGCCACGCGTCCGGATCGGCGTGCGGATGGCACTCGACGAGCATCGTCGGATCCTCGCGGGGCTCGGCCGAGGCCGCGCACACCGGCTCCGCCGTACCCACGACATCGCACACCTCCCCCGGTGCGAACACGCCCGCGCCGAGCGTCGCAGCCATCTCGTCGCCGCACCCGACGGCGACGACCGTCTCCGGCGCGAGGCCCGTGGCCTCAGCGAAAGCCCCCGTCACCGTCCCCACGGGCTGGGTGGCGGGCAGGACCTCGGGCAGCATCTCGACCGGGATCTCGGTCGCCTCCAGCACCTCCGCCGACCACGTGCGCGTGCGCGGGTCGAGCAGGGCGAGGGACGAGGCGTTCGAGAAGTCCACCGCGAGGACGCCCGTGACCTCGCGCAGCACGTAGCTGCCCGGCGGCATGAGCCGCCGGGCGCCCGACCAGACCTCCGGCTCCTCGTCGCGGACCCAGAGGGCCTTGAACACCGCGTGCGAGGAGTCCAGGTTCGCGCCCACCCGCCGGTAGAACTCCTCGGGCGCCATCCGCTCCGCGAGCCTCGCGGCCTGCGCCTCGGCGCGGCGATCCATCCAGATCATCGCCGGGCGGAGGGGCCGGCCTTCCCCGTCGCACACCACCATGCCGTCGAGCTGCGACCCGAACGACAGGCCCCGCACGGCGGACGGGCCCTCGGGGACGTGCGCGAGCAGCTCGCGCACGCCGGCGATCACGGCCTCGGGCCAGGCGCGCGGATCCTGCTCCGCGGCCCCCGGGAACGGGAACGAGAGCTCGTAGGCCTGGTAGGAGGAGGCGACGAGGGTCCCGTCGGCCGAATAGAGGGCGCAGTTCGTGCCCTGGGACCCGACGTCGCACCCGATCACGTACGGCCCGCTCACGGCAGGATCACCATCTTCAGGCCCGCCCCGGCGCGGATCGTCTCGAAGGCCTCGGCGATGCGCTCGAGCGGGAACCGGTGCGTGACGACCCCGGCGAGGTCGTCCTTGCGCCGATCCAGGTAGCCCATCGTGATCCGGTACTGCCGGTGGGTCGCGCCGTAGGCCCCGAGGATCGCGAGCTCCTTGTAGTGCAGCTGGTTCATGTCGAGGGGGCTCACGGGGTCGTGCTTCGGCAGGCCGGCGAAGTACACGACGCGGGCGCGCTTGGCCGCCATCTCGAGCGCCGCCTGCTGCGCCGGCTTGGCCGGCGCGGCCACGCTGATGCGCTCGGCGCCGCGACCCTCCGTCCGCCGCATGACCTCCTCGACCCCGTTGTCCTCGCCCGCCACCCACGCGTCGTCCACGAAGCGTCCCACGACGCCGAGCGCGATCTCCAGGCGTTCGGCGTTCACGTCGCTCAGGTACACGCGGCCGGCCCCGCGGTCCCGGCACATCACCGCCTGCCAGCAGCCGATCGGCCCGGCGCCGAGGATCATCACCGTGTCGCCGAGCCCCACGTCGAGCACCTCGACCCCGTTCAGCGCGCACGCGAACGGGTCGGCCACGGTCGCGAGATCGGACGGCAGGTCCGGGGGCAGCGGGATGAGGTTCTTCGTCGCGATGGCCGGCACCGAGGCGACCTCCGCGTAGGCGCCCGGGAAGGGCTCGTAGCCGTACAGCAGGTGGCGCTCGCAGAGGTTCTGATGCCCGTCCACGCACCAGCGGCAGTCCCCGCACGTGAGGATCGAGCCGAGGAAGACCCGCGAGCCCTTGGCCACGCCCGCGGGGAGCGCGGCCTCCGGGCCGACCTCCTCGAGCACCCCCACGGGCTCGTGCCCGAGCACCCAGGGGACCGGCGCGCGCGGGTCGCCGTTGAAGAACGTCCGCGCGTCGGTCCCGCAGATCCCGCACGCCTCGACCCGCAGCAGCGCGCCGCTCGGCTCGAGCTTCGGCTCCTCGGTCTCCCGGACCTCCACGGCGTTCACCGCCGTCATGAAGGCGGCCTTCATGCCCTCACCCCCTCGAGCTCGGCCTGGAGCGCCTCGTGCGCGTCCTCCGCGCTCCACCGCTCGCGGATCACCCGGGACAGCGCCCGCGTGATCGCCTCCGGCGAGCGGTGCATGAAGATGTTCCTCCCGACCGAGCAGCCGATCGCCCCGGCCTCCACCGCCACCTGCATCCGCCACAGGAGCTCCCGATCCTCCAAGCGGGACCCACCGGCGAGCACGAGGGGGATGCCGCTCGCGGCTTCGACGAGCTTCGCGAAGGACCCGGGGTCCCCGGGCCAGTTCGTCTTCACGATGTCGGCGCCGAGCTCGGCGCACAGCCGGACGTTGCGGCGCAGGTACTCGAACCCGTACTGCTGCTTGAGCTCCTCGACCGTCGCGTAGGTCGTCGGGAACTCGGCCTCGGCGATGAACGGCATGCCGAGCTGCGCGCACTCACGCCCGACGCCGGCGAGGATCTCGATCATCTCGGGCTCGGTCTCCCCCCCGAGGGCCGTGAAGAGCACGACCGCGTCCGCGCCGAGCACGAGCGCCTCCTCGACCTCGGCGATCTGGACGATCCTCGGCCGATCCCCGTCCGGGTTCGCCGAGGCCGAGAGCAGCAACGCGAGCGAGGTGGTCGGCGAGAACGCCGGCTCCGCCACCCGGATCATGCCCTTGCTCATCATGATGACGTTCGCGCCGCCGGCGACCGCCTCCGCGGTGCGCTCGGTGATCCCCGCGAGCGGCTCGAGGAACGTCGGCGAGGTCATCCCGTGATCCAGGGCGCAGATGATCGAGACGCCCGCGGGGTCGATCACCCGCTTCAACCGCATCGCCTTGCCCACCTCAGTACTCACGCATTCCTCCTTCCCGGACCCCTGCGAACGACGGAGAACTCGAACGCATCCACGAGGTGGTGCTCGTGCGAGGACACCACCGGCCGTCCCGACTCATCGAAATCCACCTGCCGCAGGTACAGCACCAGCGTGCCTCGGGGCACCTCGAGGAGCGACGCGAGGTGACGGTCGGCGCGGATCGGTCGGAAGGTCGCGAGCCCGTGGTGCACCACGATGCCGCGGTCGCGCTCCAGCACCTCGTAGACCGAGCCGGTGCGGAGCCGCTCGTGCACCGCGGGATCCTCGCCGATCACCCGCAGCGGCAGGATGTCGCGGGCGATCACCACCGGCTGCCCGTCGGCGGTGCGGACCCGATCGACCACGAGCAGATCCTCGCCGGGCTCGACCTCGAGCCGCTCGGCCTCCTCCGCCCACGCGGCCTCGGTCCGGACCTCCGCCCGCTTGGTCCCCGGCTGCTTCCCCGAGGCTCGGATCGCGTCCGTGACCCCGAAGTTGGCGTCGAGGCTGTTCGGCATCCTCGGGCGGTCGACGACGAAGGTCCCCGCCCCGCGCGTCCGCCGCAGGAGCCCCTCCTCCTCCAGGGAGCGGAGCGCCTCGCGCAGCGTCGCCCGGGAGACCCCGAGCTCGGCCGCGAGCTGCGGCTCGGGCGGCAGCTGGCTGCCCGCGGGCGCCGCCAGGATCCGCTCGACGACGTCCCGCCGCACCGCGCTCGTCTTCGATCTCGCTCGCGCCATGCGCCCTCCCGTCGGTGTGACCCACGATATTTGTCCGACAAGCCGCCAGCGTCAACCCGCCATCAGCGGCCCCACCCTCGCCGTCAGCCCCGGGAACGGCCGCGACGCCTGTTTGACAAACTCGGCTGTTTGGGGCTCAATACCGCCCAAACGTCCGACGGCCGGGTGCGTGGCCCGGGAGGAGGTGGCGCCGTGTCGGAACGCAGGAAGGTGGGCTCGGTCACCTACGAGGAGGTGGGCGAGGAGTACTTCGAGAAGCGCGGCCTGCGGCGACATGCGGCCTTCTGGTCGCTCTGGTCGCTCGGCGTCGCGGCCGTCATCTCGGGAGACTTCTACGGCTGGAACGTCGGGCTCGACGCCGGGGGGTTCGGCGGCCTCCTCGTCGCCACGGTGGTCGTGGCGATCATGTACTACGGCCTGTGCTTCAGCATCGCCGAGATGTCCCCGGCGCTGCCCCACACCGGCGGCGCGTACTCCTTCGCGCGCTCCGCGATGGGCCCCTGGGGCGGGTTCATCACCGGCCTCGCCGAGAACATGGAGTACGTGATCACGCCGGCCGTCGTGGTGTCGGCGATGGGCTTCCTCATGCACGACATCATGAAGGGCCTCCTCGACGTCGCCGGGGAGCCCGTGTGGAACAGCCCGGTGACGTGGATGGCGGTCTTCTACGTGATCTTCGTCGGGATCAACATCTCCGGCATCGAGGCCACGATGCGCTTCACGGTCGCCGTGAACATCGTGGCGCTCGGGATCCTCGGGGTCTTCTTCATCGCGGCCCTCGTCTCCGGGAAGCTCGACACCGCGAACTGGACGGACATCACGCCGCAGGCGGGCGGGTCGACGTTCTTCCCCAAGGGTCTCGGCGGGATCTTCCCCGCGATCCCGTTCGCGATCTGGTTCTTCCTCGCGATCGAGGAGCTGCCGCTCGCGGCCGAGGAGTCGATGGACCCCCGTCGCGACATCCCGAGGGCCACGATCTGGGGGATGACGACCCTCGTCATCACCGGCGCGCTGACGCTGTTCCTGAACACCGGCGTCGTGCCCGCCTCGCAGCTCGGCGTCTCGGCCACGCCGCTGTTCGACGGCTTCAAGGCCATCTTCGGCGAGGGGACCTCGGCCGAGCTGCTCGGCCTCATCGGGCTCTTCGGCCTCATCGCGAGCTTCTTCACGATCATCTACGCGTACGGCCGCAACACCTACTCGCTGTCCCGGGCGGGGTACTTCCCCAAGTGGCTGTCGCTCACGCACGGGACGCGGAAGACCCCCCACGTGGCGCTGATCGCGGGCGCCGTCGTGGGCTACGCGCTCGCGGTCCTGATGTACTGGCTGGGCCAGCAGGAGGGCGAGCTCGCCGGCAAGGTCGTCGGCGCGCTCCTGTACATGGCGGTCTTCGGCGCGGTCATCTCCTACGCGATGCAGTGCCTGTCGTTCATCCTGCTGCGCCAGAAGATGCCGCACATCCAGCGGCCGTACCGGAGCCCGGTCGGCGAGTGGGGCGCGGCGATCGCGGGGATCATCGCCATCGTGTCGCTGATCTCGCTGTACGGGAACGCCGACTACCGTCCCGGCGTGGTGGGAACGCTGATCTACTTCGTCCTCGGGATGCTGTACTTCGCCATCGCCGGGCGGCACCGGCTGGTGCTCTCGCCGGAGGAGGAGTTCGCCCTCACGAAGGGCGAGCGCGGGATCCCCGACGAGGCCGGGTTCGTCGCCTCTCGCGAGGAGCAGGAGGCGATCCTCCGCGGCGAGAGCGGGGGAGGCACGGGCGGTGGGCAGACGCCCTCCGACTGAGAGCGGAGCACCGATGGAGGTGGGGGCGGCGGCCGATACGGCCGCCGCCTTCGTGAGGACCGAGGTACCGGAACCGTAAGGAGGGACGATGCAGCGGCAGGGAACGTTGACGGCGAAGGAGCTCGAGGAGCTCGCCGACGCCGGTGAGGTCGACACCGTCCTGTGCATGTTCACCGACCTGCAGGGCCGGTTCATGGGCAAGCGCGTGATCCCGCACTTCTTCCTCGAGGAGATCCTCGGCGAGGAGGGCCTGCACGCGTGCCTGTACCTGCTCGCGATCGACATGGAGATGGAGCCGCTCCCCGGTTACCGGTACGCGAGCTGGGAGACCGGCTACGGGGACTTCCGCATGGTCCCCGACCTGTCGACCCTGCGCTGGTGCCCGTGGCTCGAGAAGACCGTCATGGTGATCTGCGACATCGCCGACGAGGAGACGCGGGAGCCGGTCGAGGTCGCGCCGCGCCAGATCCTGAAGCGGCAGATCGAGCGGGCCGCCCAGAAGGGCTACGTCTTCAAGACCGGGTCGGAGCTGGAGTTCTACCTCTTCAAGGACTCCTACGACGAGATCGCGGACTCCGGCTACCGGAACCTGCGGCCCACCTCCTCGTACATCATGGACTACCACATGCTCCAGACGACGAAGGACGAGTGGGTCATCCGGCAGATCCGCAACGGCATGCTCGGTGCGGGGCTCCCCGTGGAGTTCAGCAAGGGCGAGTTCGGCAAGGGACAGCACGAGATCAACATCACCTACGCGGACGCGCTCACGACGGCCGACTACCACGCCTTCTACAAGCACGGGGTCAAGGAGATCTGCGCGGCCAACGGCGTCGCCGCGACCTTCATGGCCAAGTGGTCGATGGCCGAGGCTGGGTCATCCTGCCACATGCACTCGAGCGTGTGGAACGCCGACGGCAGCGAGTCCCTGATGTGGGAGGAGTCGGCCCCGCACCACCTCTCGGAGACGGCGCGCTACTTCCTCGGCGGCCTCCTCGCGACCGCCCGTGAGATGGCCTGGATGTACGCGCCGTTCGTGAACTCCTACAAGCGGTACCAGCTGGGCTCGTGGGCGCCCACCGCGATCGTGTGGAGCCGCGACAACCGCACCTGCGGCTTCCGGGTGGTCGGGGAGCACAAGGGCCTGCGGATCGAGAACCGGATCCCCGGCGCCGACGTGAACCCCTACCTCGGCTACGCGGCCACGATCGCGAGCGGTCTGTGGGGGATCGAGAACCGGGTGGAGGCGCCCGAGATGTTCGTCGGGAACGCCTACGAGGCCAAGGACGTCCCGCGCGTCCCGACCGCCCTCCACGAGGCGATCGAGACGTTCCGGGGAAGCCAGGTCGCCCGCGAGGCGTTCGGCGACTTCGTGTTCGAGCACCTGTTGAACACGGCGGAGCAGGAGCAGATCATCTTCGACAACACGGTCGTGACGGACTGGGAGCTCGCCCGCTACTTCGAGCGCGGCTGAGCTGACGCGACGAGCGGTCGGATCCCCGCGAGCCGCGGAGAGGGGAGGCGGAGCGGGACGGATCGAGGAGGAGGGCGATGTCCGAGCTCAACGTGGTCGCCTACCGTCCTTCGCGCGCGGAGTACGCGTGGACGTTCGGGGGCGCCGCCCCGGTGAGGAAGGTGCGCCCCGGTGACGTCCTCGAGCTCTGGACGGACGACTGCTTCACGAGCCTCGTGCGCAGCGTCGACGATCTCGCCTCGAGCAAGATCGTGTTCCCGTTCCTGAACCCGCAGACCGGCCCCTTCTACGTCGAGGGCGCGGAGCCCGGCGACACCCTCGCCCTGCACTTCGTCTCGATCGAGCCGTCCCGTGACTGGGGGGTCTCGACGACGTTCCCGCTGTTCGGAGCGCTGACGTCCACCACCCGGACGGTCACGCTGCAGGACCCGCTCCCGGAGATCGTATGGATCTACCAGGTCGACCGCGAGCGCCGCCTCGTGCGGTACGAGGCTCGAGCCGGCGACCACACCGTCGATCTCCCCCTCGACCCCATGCACGGCACGGTCGGGGTGGCGCCTCCGAACCTCGAGGTGCGGTCCCCGCTGGTCCCGGACTCGCACGGCGGCAACATGGACACGCCCGAGATGCGCGTGGGGACGACCTGCTACCTCGGGGTGAACGTCGAGGGCGCGCTCTTCTCCATCGGGGACGGGCATTACCGGCAGGGCGAGGGCGAGACGTGTGGGGTCGCCGTCGAGGGCGCCATGGACACGACGCTCATCGTCGACCTCATCAAGGGCCGATCGACCCCGTGGCCCCGCCTGGAGGATGACCGGTACATCATGTCGGCCGGCTCGGCCCGGCCGCTCGAGGACGCGTTCCGCATCGCCCACGCGGATCTGATCGCATGGCTCGTGGAGGAGTTCGGTCTCGAGCGACTCGACGCCTACCAGCTCGTGACGCAGATCTCGGAGACGCCGATCGCGAACGTGTGCGACCCCAACTACACCGTCGTCGCCAAGGCCCCGAAGCGGTACCTGCCGAGCGGCTCGGTCTACGACGGCGCCCACGGACGGCTGCGGGAGATGGCCGCCGGGTACCGGCGCGAGCGCGGCCTCGCCTGAGCATGCGCCCGGTCGTCGGGATCCGGCATCACCTCCCCCACGAGCTCGGCGTGGTCGCCGAGGTGCTGGACGAGGAGCGCGTCCCCCACCGGTACCTGGACGCCTGGAGCGAGCCCGACTGGCCCGATCCCGACCACGTCTCCGGTCTGGTCGTGCTGGGCGGCGAGATGAACGCCGATGAGCTCACGACCTACCCGTTCCTCGCCCGGGAGCGGGCCTACCTGCGCGCGGCGGCCGACGCGGGCGTGCCGATCCTCGGCATCTGCCTCGGCGCCCAGGTGCTCGCCCGGGCCTTCGACGCGCCGGTCACCCCCTCGCCCGTGCCCGAGCTCGGGTTCCACCCGGTGACGACGACCCCCGCGGGATCGGCCGACCCGGTCCTCTCCCCCTTCGACGGGATCCCGGTGTTCCAGTGGCACGCCGACACGTTCGGCATCCCCACCGGCGCGGTCCACCTCGCTCGCGGGGACCGGGTCCCGAACCAGGCGTTCCGGGTCGGCCGCGCCTGCTACGCGGTGCAGTTCCATCCCGAGGCCACGCTCGAGGGGATCGCGGCGTGGGTCGACCGCTGGGAAGCGGATGTCCGGCGAACGGGTCGGGAGCCCGACGACCTGATCCGGGAGGCGGAGCACGCCTTGCCCGCGCAGCAGGAGGCCGGCCGGTCGGCGTTCCGAGCGTTCGCGGCCCTCGTGGCCGAGCGTGGCTAGGCCTCGCCCTCCCAGGCGCCCGGCTCGCGGCCGAGCTCCCGATACCCCTCCCCGACCTCCTGGTACCACTTCCGAGCGGGACCGACCCTCGCGCGCAGCTTCCACCGGAGGCTCTTCGGCTTGGCCTCCACGAGTCGCCAGAGGTGGTCCATCCGCTCCTCGACGAGCGCGCGCTGCCCGTCCGAGAGATCCGGGATCGTCTGCATGTATCGGCGGATCCGGTCGAGGTTCAGCGACACGGTGTAGTAGAAGCCCCACTCCCCCGAGAGCAGGTCCACGATCCGCGACGCGTCGAACGCCCCCGGGCTCTCGTGATCGGCGATCGGATGCTCGAGGAACAGGACGACCAGGTCCTTCAGGTCCTTCTCGTTGATCTCGACGATCTGGAGCTTCTCGAGCAGCAGGTCCGTGAGCGGGATCGTGACGGGGTCGAGGTCGAGCCTGCCGCGCAGGTCGATCGTGTGGCAGAAGTCGAGACGGTCGAGGAAGACGTCGACCCGGCGCCGCGCCCCCGAGGGATCGTGGAAGATGCGGCGGCCGACCCAGACGTCCATCGTGACCCCGCGCCCCCCGAGGACCTCGTACCCGAGCTCGGCGAACATCCGCTCGACCTGTCCGATCTCCCGGTCGTACCCCATGAAGTCGAGGTCGGTGAGGATCCGGTTCGTCTTCTCCAGCAGCCACACGTGCTGCGGGCACTGTCTGATGACCGCGAGCGCGCCCAGCAGCCGCAGGTGCACCCCGTGGGCGCGGGCGGCCTCGATGATCGTCTCGGCCTCCGCGACGAACTCCGGCCACGCCGAGAACGGCTCGCCGATCGGTCCGCTCGGCTCCTGCATCTCACCCCACCGTGAGGGCGTAGTTCTTCACACCCTTCTTCGGGTCCAGGATGACGAGCGACCCGCGGAGCACGCCCTCGTGGTACTCCGAGCCGGTGTTGATGCAGAGCGTCCGGCCGATCTTGATCCCGGCCGAGCACTCGTGGATGTGTCCGTGGAGCGACAGGAGCGGCTGCCACTTGCGGATGGCCTCGAGCACCGCCGTGCTGCCCACCGGGATCATCTTCAGGCCACCCGCCTCCATCGTGGGCTTGAAGTCCTCGTCGAGCTCGGGCGCGAGATCGAGGTTGGAACCCCACGGCGGGGCAT
Source organism: uncultured Actinomycetes bacterium (assembly GCA_964640965.1). Classification (GTDB taxonomy): domain Bacteria; phylum Actinomycetota; class UBA4738; order UBA4738; family HRBIN12; genus HRBIN12. Next base: position 37,947 of record CAZXJB010000001.1, read on the forward strand.
GCACGTTGAAGATGCACCGGCTCATGTCGGGCACCTGGGCCGCGAGCTCGTCGATCTTCTGCGCGAGCACGTCCTCGGTCACGTCCCGTGGGCAGTTCCACGGGGTCACGTTCGCGTTCCCGACGGACAGGACGTAGTAGTCGTCGATCTCGATGACCCGTCCGTCGCCGTTCCGGATCGCGGTGCTCTTGTTGACGTAGTCGTCGATGAACTCGAGGTCGTCGTTGCCGGGCATCCAGATCGCGGGGGTCTTGCCGGGGTCCAGACGCTCGTCCGCGAGCCCGACCCACCCCTCCAGCACCTCCGCCATGTGCGTGCGGAACAGCTCCTCGACCTGCTCGGGCGTCTGGTACTGCGCTCGCTCCTCCGGCGTCATCCGTTGCGTGTAGTACCCCCGCTGACGCAGGGCCCGCTCGAGCTCCGCGAGCCCCCGGTCGTCGTCCACCCGCACCTCGGCGCCCTCGAACCGAGCCGTGTGGGAGCCATCGCGCTCCCGGACGATCGGCACGAGCATCTTCCCGGTCAGGTCCCCGCCCATGAGGAGGACGTCGGCACCGTAGTGCTGCGCGGCGTTCAGCCACTTGCGGAAGGTCGTCTCCGACCCGTGGACGTCCGTCGCGAAGAACAGCTTCAGCACCCGACACCTCCGTCCCACGAGGGGGAGGGGGCTGCGCCGCCCTGCGTAACCCCCTCCACCCGTTCCACCACCCCCGCCGTCACTCGGGGGGGACCTGCGAGAACTGCACCTTCAGCGGGATCCCCTTGCTCTGGTGGTAGAAGTGCGCGACCACGTAGATGATGAGCGGGATCACCAGCATCCCCAGGACCGTGATGTACTGGTTCGGCTCGGCGTCGCCCTTGAAGAACGGCTGCGCGACCGCCCACTCGGTGAAGATCGACACCGCGAGCGTGAGGAACCCCAGGATCGAGATCACGGGCACGCCTCCGATCCGCCGCTGGGTCGCCGGGGGGCCCGCCTCGAAGAGCTCGCGGCGCCGGTAGGGGTACACGATCCCCGCGATGCCCAAGACGATCCAGGCGACGAACCACGCCACGATCGAGTACAGGATCGCGGTCGAGTAGGCCGGGCTGTAGATGCCGAGCACCAGGAACACCTCCGCGGCGACGATCACCGCGACGATCGCCCACAGCGGCGCCCGGTACCGGGTCGCGATCTCCGAGAACCTGGTCGGGATGAGCCGGTCGAAGGACCAGGCGAACACGTTGCGGATCGGCGCGAAGCCGAGCCCCGCGAGGGAGACCCACGTCGCGACGATGAAGCACAGCCCGAAGAGCAGCTGCAGGATCGGGTTCCCCGTCATGAACGCCACGAGCAGCATCGGGACCGGCTCGCTCGAGGTGTGCTCGTGGACCAGGGCCGGCGGGAGCTTCGACGCATCGCTCGCCCAGATGGAGTCCAGCGAGTGCATGAAGTTCGTCCCGACGATCCCGTACACGAGCATGTAGAGGGCGAACCAGATCGCCATCTGCATCGCGAGGGATCCGAAGAGCGCGAGCGCCTGGGACTTGGCCACCCCGCGGATCTCCCCCGCGAGGTTCGCCGAGAAGGTCTGCCCGAGCGTGTTCAGGTTGATGTACGTCACCGCCGCGTACATCAGCGGCAGGAACGAGACCTTGAACAGCGCGCCCGCCTCCCTCCCCGCTTGGAGGACGGCGTCGTAGTCCGCGCCCGACAGGCGGTTGAAGTTGCCGCGGAACCCGTCCTGGCCGGTGACGATCAGGAGGAACCCGAGGATCGCCACGGCGAGCCACGCGAACGCGACGGCCCAGTAGGAGACCCGCATCATCGCCTTGGCGCCCTTCAGGAACAGCCAGCCGGTCAGCACCAGGGCGGCGGTTCCGAGCAGGAACCGGACGATCGGCTGGTCGATGAAGTTCGCGAGGTCGATCCACCCCTGGCTCCCGCTGGAGATGCCGACCGCTCGGATCGCGTCGGCGAGGCCCCACCGGACCCACCAATCCTGGATCTGCCCCGTCCAGGACAGCGCGGTGATGCTGATCGCGAAGGACGCGAACAGCCCCAGGCTCGGATGCAGCGTCCGGCTGATGTAGATGTACTCGCCGCCGGACCGCGGCATCGAGACCGAGAAGTACCAGTACAACCCGGCGACCGGGAAGATCAGCAGGACGAACAGCACGCCGATCCCCATGTGCGCCCCGGGGAAGAACGCGGGCGCCCACACGATGTACACGAGGGCGTACAGCAGCCCAGGGTTCATCGCGCAGTACATGAGGGCGTCACGGGCGCTGATCTGCCGCGTGAGGCCGGATGACTTGCGGATGAACACGTCCTGCGTCGCCATCCATCCACCCCCTTCTCGCCCGGGCCCCCTCCCCGCGGGCGCGACGTCCCGGGCGTCGTCGGACCGCGCTAAGGGTAGGGCGGTCCCGTTCAACGGGCAAGACCGAGCCGCGCTCGGGCTGCCCACATCACGGAACGTGCCCTGTGCACGTTGAACACCCCGCCCGGCGAGGCGTCAGCCGGCCCCCTCGATCGCGAGGAGGAGCTGCACCAGGAGGATGGCGACCGCGTTCACCACGATCACGAGCGCGAGGTCGGGGTGCTCCACGGCGACCTCTCCTCTCGCGGCCGCGCGCAGCCGCGACCCAACGTGCACGAGCGCGACGAGGGCGAGCGCCGGCACCGCCACCTCGGGGCCGGCGAGCAGCACCCACCCGATGGCGAACAGGACGGCCAGCCACGCCGGCCGCCTGATCCGAGCCCGGTCCCGGCGCCTCATCCCGGGAGCCATGGTGCGCCCGCCGGGCACGAACGACCAGTCCGTCCGCACCGCGCAGGGAGGGCCGATCCGCCCTCGCGCTAGAAGAGCTCCAGGTACTCCCGCTGCTCCCAGTCGGTGATCCAGTCGTTGAACCGGGCGAGCTCGTAGCGCCGCATGACGAGGTAGGCCGTCACGAACTCCTCGCCGAAGAAGGCCCGGGTGGCCGGCTCCGCCTCGAACGCGTCGAGGGCCTCCTGGATCGAGGTCGGGAGCTTCTCGAAGTCCTCGTCGTCCTCCGCGGGGATCCCCGGCTTGGAGGTCGGTCCCGGCTCGATCCGAGCCTCGATCCCCTGCAGACCGGCCTGCAGCAGCGCCGCGCCGATGAGGTAGGGGTTCGCGAGCGCCGAGGGGGCGCGGTACTCGAGGTGCCGCGACTGCAGCGAGCCCCCCTTCACACGCACCAGCGCCGAGCGGTCCTCCAGTCCCCAGGAGACGTTCGTCGGGCTGAAGGTGTGGCGCCGGCGCCGTCGGTGGCAGTTCACGGTCGGAGCGATCACGGCGTCGATCGCCTTGGCGTACCGGAGCAGACCGCCGACGAAGTATCGGCAGGCCTCGGAGATCCCCAGCTCGTCCCCGTCGTCGCCGAACGCGTTCGTGCCGTCGTCCAGCCGCACGAGGGAGACGTGGGTGTGGTTCCCGCAGCCGGCCGAGCCGGCGAAGGGCTTCGACATGAAGGTCGCGAGCAACCCGTCCTGCCGCGCGATCTCCTTCACCCCGTTCCGGAAGGTGAACGCGTCGTCCGGACCCTTCAGCCCCCGGCTCGCCGCGCACGGGATCTCCCACTGCGAGCCCGCGTACTCGCAGTTCGCGGTGATGACCGACACCCCGATGCGCGGCATCTCCTCCAGGATGCGCCGGATCGTCGGCACGTAGTCGTTCCGGACGGTGTTGAAGATGTGGTACCCCTCGAACAGCGGCTCGTGCGTCTGCCCGTCGAGCAGGTAGAACTCGTACTCGGTCCCGATCACCGGCTCGAACCCCATCGCCCGACAGCGCTCGAGCGCCCGGCGGTACACGTGGCGCGGGGTCGCCTCCAGCGGGCTGCCGTCGTACCAGGTCGCATCGCAGATGAACCGACCGGTCGCCTCCACCCAGGGGACCACCGCGGCGGTGTCGGGGTCGGGGTGCAGCAGCTGGTCCCCGTACATCCGCTCCTCGTTGTAGAGCGTGCCGGGGACCACGTCGGAGCGCGTGTCCAGGACGGAGGTCCCCCCGTACATGTTCAGCCCACGCTCGGCGTACCCGTCCGCGTGCTCGATCGGGACCGTCTTCGAGCGCGAGATGCCGTGCATGTCCGGGAGCTCGAACCGCACGAACCGGATCCCGTCGCTGCGCCACCGCTCGAGGATGGCTCCAACCTCGCTCACCTCATCCCTCCTTGTGCGTCGCCTCGCTTCGCCCCCGAGCTCACCTACTCCGAGGCCACGGCGCTCACCCACCGCAGCAGGTCCCGCTCCGTGACGATCCCGACGAGTCGGGTCCCGTCGAGGACCGCCAGCCGGCGGACCCCCTTCGCGTTCATCAGGTCGAACGCCTGCTGGATGTCCGTGTCCGGGCGCACGGCGTGCACGGGCGCCGACATCACCTCTCGGATCGGTCGCCCAAGCAGGTCCGGATCGCCGAGGATCCGCCGGGTCAGGTCCCGCTCGGTGAAGATGCCGACCGCGTGATCGCCCTCGGTCACGAGGACGGATCCGATGTCGTGCTCGACCATCGCTCGGACGGCGCTCGAGACCGGATCATCGGGCGCGACGCCGACCACGTTCACCGTCATGATCTCCCCGACCGCATCGGGCGCCTTCGTCATGTCCCCTCCGCTCCTCCTCCCTCGACGGCCGCGTCCCCTGTGCGACGCCTCGCCGGTCCGACCGCCTCACCGCCGGGAGCCCGTTCGGGACGCTCGGCGTCCGGCACCTCGCTCCCCGCGCGGTCCCGCGGGCGCCGTGAGCTCGCGGAGGCGGATGATCCGCAGGGCCATCATGAGGTCGAACCACCGAGCGGTCTCCGTCACGTCGAGCTCGGCCACCTGTCGGATCTTCTGGAACCGGAGCCGCAGGGTGTTCCGGTGCACGAAGAGGCGCTCGGCCGCGAGCTTCGCGTTCCCCATGCACTCCAGGTACACCTCGACGGTGCGGAACAGGTGGGTCCCCTTGGCCCGATCGTGCTCCACGAGGCGGTGCAGCCGCTCCTGGTAGACGTCCCGGACCTGCTGCTGCGCCACGTGGAAGAGGTGCCACTGGGCGCCGAGCTCGTCGAAGGTCACCGCCGCCCCCGGACCGCGGGTCGCGCGACCGATCAGCAGCGCGTTCCTCGCCTCCTCGAAGGCGTCCGGGTAGTCGTCCACGGCGCGGCAGAGCCGCGAGACCCCCACCGACACGAGCACGTCCTGACGTCGCTCGTGCGGCCGCTTCAGCTCGCACAGCCGCTCGGCGAGGCGATCCAGGCTCGTCGCCGGGGCCACGCGCAGGAGCGCCGTCAGCGTGTGGTCCCGATGCGTCGCGAGCGACCCCGGGAACCCACCCATGAGGTCCTGCCGGAGGGCCGACCACAGCCGATCGACGTCCGCCCCGCCGGTGCCCGCGGCGATCTCGAAGGCCGCGACCACGTGCGGCTGCCCGAGGTCCACCCCGAGCCGCAGCGCGCGACCCTCGAGGAGCTGCGCGTCGTCCTCACCGCGCGCGAGCGCCTCGAAGAGGTCGCGCACGACGTTGCGCTCCGTGAGGGTCTCGATGAGCCTCGCGTTCTGGACGGCGAGCGCCGCCTGGGACGCCAGGGTCAGCAGGAGCTCGCCGTCCTCCCGGTGCGGCGTGCCGGCCGATCTCGAGAGGCACGCGAGCACGCCGATCACGCGCTCCGACACGCGCATCGGCGCCACGAGCGCCGAGCGGGCCTGCGGCGCGATCAGGTCGAAGGCCCGGAAGGCCTCCGCGTGCTCGCGCCGCGACAGGGCGAGCGCCGAGGTCGCGCCGAGGAGCCGCGCCCACACCCCGTCCGCCGGAAGCGTCGGCGGCGGCCCGCCCATCGAGCCCGGCACGGCCTCCCAGAAGGCCTCGACCCCCAGGTGCCCGCCGGCCTCATCGAGCGCGAGGATGGCGGACCGGTCCGCCGCCACGAGCATCGCCGCCGTGCCGGCCAGCCGGTGCAGCACATGCCGCAGGGAGGAGGTCTGCACGACCGCCTGGCCGGCCTCCGCGAGCGTGTTCAGGACCTGCACCTGCCGGGCCTGCCGCTCGTACAGCTGCGCGTTCTCGACCGCCGTCGCGATGAGCACCGAGAGGGTGTTCATGAGGATGAGGTCGTCGTCGTCGAAGCGGTGGGGCGCCTCGGTGTGCATCGTGATGACGCCGATGAGCCGCCCGTTCGCGGAGATCACCGGGATCGTGAGGTAGGACTGGTACCGATCGTCGTTCAGCTCCGGGAAGCGCTTGAACCGAGGATCCTGGGTGGGGTTCTCCGTGATCATCCCCGGCTGGCGCGTGAGCGCGGTCCAGCCCGTGAGCCCCTCACCGAGGGCGAGCCCGAACCGACCGATCCACCGCTCGTAGCCCTCCACCCCCGCGCGGACGATGAGCCGCTCGCTCTCCTCGTCCCAGAGGTACACGAGGGCCCCGTGGCACCCGGTGAGCTCCTTGCAGAGGTGGACGACGTAGTCGAGCAGCTTGGCGACGTCGAGCGTCGAGGCCAGGCTCGCGAGGATCCCGAAGAGCGCCTCGGTCTCGCGCCGCTTGTCCCGGAGCATCTGACGCAGGGCCCGGGCGGCCTCCGCCGGCGGGGTCGCGAGGCCCCGTCGGGCGCTGCGGTGGGCCGCGGATCTCGTCATCGCCGACCTCCGGGAGACGCCGAACGCTACCACCCGCCGCGCCCGATGGGAAGACGTGCGGAACAGTGCATCCCGCACACGCGCCGACCCGGGCGCTCGACCGGGGGTCGCTACACCGCCCGGATGTAGCGCTCGCGCTCCCAGTCCGTCACGGTCTCCTGCCACGCCTTCAGCTCCCACTCGCGCGAGGTGACGAAGTACCGGCTGAACGCCTCCCCGAGGGCCCCTCGCAGCCCGGCGTCCTCGCGGAACGCCCCGATCGCGGCCTCGAGGGAGCCGGGAAGCAGCGGGAGATCGGTCCTCGCGTAGGCATCCCCCGACTCGGCCGGAGGGGGGATGAGCCCCCGGCGCACGCCGTCGGCCGCCGAGGCGGCGATCGCCGCCAGGGCGAGGTACGGGTTGGCGTCGGCCCCGGGCCGGCGGCACTCGAAGCGCCACAGCTCGGGTCGGGCCGAGCGGATCGCGCGCACCGCGCAGGACCGGTTCTCGTAGCCCCAGGTGGCGTTGATCGGCGCGAACCACCCCGGGACGAGCCGCTTGTACGAGTTGATCGTGGGGTTCAGCAGGAGCGATGCCGCCGGGAGGTGCTCGAGCAGCCCGGCGACGGCCGAGCCGAAGACCTCCGGGAGGGGCTCGCCGGGGTCGGCCCCCGCGAAGGCGTTCACGTCCCCCCGCCAGAAGGACATGTGGACGTGGCCGCTCGAGCCCTCCTCCCCGGGGACCGTCTTCGCGAGGAAGCTCGCTCGGAAGCCCATCGAGGCGGCCACCTGCTTCACGGCGAACTTCACGAGGGCCGCGTCGTCCGCCGCCCGGAGGCCGCGCCCGGGGGCCAGGTTCAGCTCGAGCAGCCCCGGACCGGCCTCCGTGTGCACGGCGGAGAGCCCCACCCCCAAGCCCTCGAGGGCGCGCACCAGCTCGTCGAGGAACCGGGCGTAGCCCCCGATCTCGTTGATGCTGTAGCTGATCCCCGTGGAGGTCGGCTGGCCCCGCTCGTCGAAGATGCGGATCTCGTACTCGATCGCCGCCATGACCTCGTAGCCGAGCTCCCCGACGTCGGCGAGGACCCGCCGATAGACCTCACGGGTCGCGTACGCGCACGGGGAGCCGTCGGGCCAGCTCGGCGTGACCAGGCACAGCCGCCAGCCCGGGCGCCAGGTGAGCTCCCGCACGGAGTCCGGCTCGGGGTGGACGACCAGGTCCGGCGCCCCGACCCGGATCCCGAAGCGCTCGTAGTCCGAGATCGGGGTGTCGACGGGGTCGAGCCCGAGGAGCAGATCGGTCATGACCGTCCCGCGCTCCACCGCGGTCTCGAAGGCCGCGGGCCGCAGCGCCTTGCCGCGCAGCGACCCGTTCACGTCGGGCATCGCGAGCAGGATGAACTCCTCGTGGGCGTCCGCGCCGCTCATCGCCGCCCTCCGGCCAGCCGGTCCTTGATCCGCCGCTCGACGTCGACCATCGTCTCGGCCAGGCGCTCGAGCATCTGCGTCAGCTCCTCCTCCGTGCTCGTGTAGGCCGGCGCGAACACCGTCTGGTCCCCCGCGTAGCCGTCCGCCTGGGGGTGGGTCGAGGTCACGAGGAGACCGTGCTCGAGGGCCGCGTCGTCCACGAGCGCCCCGGCGTCGAGCTCCACGGGCAGGAAGGACCCCCCATCCCGCGGGTCCACGAGCTCGAACCCGAGCAGGAACCCCCGACCCCGGACCTCCCGCACGATCTCGCGTCCGGCGAGCGCCGCCCGCAGCTCCTCCAGCAGCCGCGGCCCCCGCTCCCGCACGCGCGTCACGAGATCGCGCTCGAGGAGCAGGTCGATCACCCGCAGCCCGACGGCGCAGGACAGCGGCGCGCCGTCCCAGGTGTGGCCGAGGTCGAACTCCCGCGAGCCGCGGTCGACGGCCTCGTAGACGTGCGAGCGACATAGCACCGCGCCGAGGGGGGCGTGCCCGGCGCCGAGCGCCTTCCCGACCGCGACGATGTCGGGCTCGATCGGCACCTGATCGGCCGCGAGCCAGGTCCCGACCCGACCGATCCCGGTCACGACCTCGTCGAAGCAGAGGAGGAACCCGTGGCGCTCGCGGCGCTCGGCCAGCCCCCGCCAGAACCGGTCGGGCGGCGCGTGCCCGGGCAGGGCTGCGGCGCCCACCGGCTCGCAGAGGAACGCCGCGATGCTGTCCCCCTCCGCCTCGAGGATCCGGTCGAGCGCCGCGAGCGCCGCCTCCCCGTCGGGATCGCCCGGACGCCCCGGCGGCGGGATGTGGCGGTGGTCGGCCAGGTACGGGGTGTACGGCTCCTGCAGCGCCCGACGCCCGGTCAGCGCGAGCGTCCCCATCGTCGAGCCGTGGTAGGCCTGGGCCTGCGAGACCACGCGCCAGCGCCGGGTCTCGCCCCGCTCCACGTGGTACAGGCGGGCGAGCTGGACCATGGTCTCGACCGCCTCCGACCCGCCGGAGACGAAGCGGACCCTGGCCATGCCCGGCGCGACGACCTCGGTCAGCCGCTCGGCCAGCCGCTCCTGAGGACCGCTCGTGAAGTGGTGGTTGTAGAAGTACGAGATGCGCTCGGCCTGCTCGGCCGCGGCCGCCGCGAGCTCGGGCACGCCGTGCCCGAGGCAGGTCACCATCGCCCCGCCGGAGCAGGCGTCGAGGATGCGCCGTCCGTCGACGGTGGTGAGCCACACCCCCTCGCCGCGCTCGACCTCCGGGTAGGCGAGGTCGAGGAAGCGGGGGAACACGTGCGTGGCGTCCGCCGTCACCGAGCCCGCCACCCGACTCACCCCGCCCTCGTGGCGAGGCCGGCGTCCCCGCGGCCGAGCCCGGCGATCCCCTCGAGGAAGCCCTCGAAGAGCCGCCACGCCATGGCCTTGCTCGCCTCGGCCCGACGGCGGGTCTCCTCGAGGAGCGCATCGGGGTCCACGCCCTCGGCGTCGAGCTCGTGCCGGTAGGCGCGCACCCACTCGTCCATGATCCCCACCGTCACCTCGGGGTGGAACTGGAGGCCGAGGCTGCGCCCGGCCACGAACGCCTGCGGCCCGGCGTCGGACTCCGCGATGAGCGTGGCCCCCTCGGGGACGGTGAACGAGTCGAAGTGCCACTGGAACCACGGGCCCTCGGGGACGAGGTCGGGGCGTGAGCTCCGCACCGGCAGCCACCCGATCTCGGCGGTGGCGCGGAACCCCTCGCCCCCGAGGACCCGGGCGAGCAGCTGACCGCCGAAGCAGAGCCCCAGGATCGGCACGTCCGCCCCCACCGCCCGCTCCATGAGGCGCGCCTCCCTCTGGACGAACGGCTTCGTGTCGTCGAAGGCCGCGAACTCCGAGCCGAGCGAGACGATCAGGTCGAAGCGGCGGGGGTCAACGTCGCGCTCCTCGAGGTCGATGCGGTAGACGTCCACGTCGGCTCCGTGCTCGGCGAGCCACTCCGTCACGTGGCCCGGCGGCGTCGGGTCCTCGTGCTGGAGGATCAACGCCCGAAGGGGCCGATCGATCCCGGTCATCCCCCCACCTCCTGCTTGGTCATCGGGTGCGCGTCGAGCTCGGCCTCGACCTCGTCCCACACGGCGCGGACCGCGTCGGCGAACCGGGCCACCATCTCCCCGAGCTCCTCCTCGGGCGTCGTGAAGGGCGGCGCGAACAGGGTCTGGTCGCCCGCGTAGCCGTCCCGCGTCGGCTGGGTCGAGAGCGTGATGAGCCCCCGCTCGAAGGCGGCCCGGTCGATCCTGCCCGCCACGCGCAGCTCGGGCGGGAGGAACGAGGTGCCGTCGCGCGGGTCGGCGAAGGACACCCCGAGCAGGAAGCCGTGCCCGCGGACCTCCTGCACGATGGGGATGCCCTCCAGGGCGACGGCGAGCGCCTCGCGCAGCCCCGGACCCCGCTCGGCCACGCGCTCCACGAGCCGCTCCGAGCGCAGCGCCTGCAGGACGGCGAGCCCGACCGCGCAGGCGAGCGGCGCCCCATCCCAGGTGTGCCCGAGGGGGAACCGCCGCGATCCCGTCGCGATCGCCTCGTACACGTGCCCCGCGCAGAGCACGGCGCCGATCGCCGTGTACCCCGCGCCCAGGCCCTTCGCGGTGGCGATGATATCCGGGGCGCAGGGGGTGGCCTCGCCGGCGAACCACCGACCGGTCCGCCCGACGCCCGTCACGACCTCGTCGAAGCAGACGAGGAAGCCGTGCCGCTCCCGGCGCTCCGCGAGCCCCTCCCAGAACCTGCGCGGCGGCGTGTACGCCGGGAGGGCCGCCGAGCTGATCGCCTCGCAGAAGAAGGCCGAGACGTTCTCCGGACCGGCCTCCTCGAGCGCCGCGTCCAGGGCCGCGAGGGTCGCCTCCCCCGTGGGGTCGAAGCGGGGGGTGGCCGGCGGGATGTGCAGGTGACGGGCGAAGTACGGCGTGAACGGGCCCTGGAGCCCGGGCCGACCGGTGAGCGCGAGGGTCTCCATCGTCGGCCCGTGGTAGGCCTGCGCTGGGGAGATCACGATCCAGCGCTGCGGCTCGCCGCGCTCGACGTGGTAGCTGCGGGCGAGCTGCACGGCCATCTCGTTCGCGTCCGAGCCGCTCGTCACGAAGCGCACGCGCGTGAAGCCAGGCGGCGCCAGCGCCGCGAGCTCCTCGGCGAGGCGCTCCTGCGCCGGGTTCGTGAGCCGCTCGTTGTGCACGAAGGCGAGGCGCTCGGCCTGCGCACGGGCCGCGGCGATGATGTCCCGCCGACCGTGGCCGAGGGTGGCGGCCATGGACCCCCCGCTCATCGCGTCGAGGTACCGGCGCCCGTCGGAGTCCTCCACCCACGCGCCCTCGCCCCGCACGATCTCGGGGTAGTCGCGCCCCAGCTCGAGCTGGAAGACCCGGCTCGCCTCGTTCGAAACGCTCACGCGGCCCTGCCCACCTCCCCGTTCCCCCGAACCGAACCCCGCGGAGCCTATCCCACGTCGACCCCGCTGGGGAGCGCGCGCCCGCCGCGTCCCGCGGCGTCGCGCTGTGCACGGCGCATAGTCAGGTGGCGGCCGCCGGGCGGCTCAGTCGGTCCGTTCCTCGATGCCGCCGAACCGCCGGGAGCGCTTCTGGTAGTCGCGGATCGCCTCGTACAGGTGCTCGCGGTTGAAGTCCGGCCAGAGCACCGGCGTGAAGTAGAGCTCGGCGTAGGCCGCCTGCCAGAGCAGGAAGTTGCTGATCCGCTCCTCACCGCTCGTGCGGATGATGAGGTCGGGGTCGGGCATGTCGGGCGCGTACAGCCGGCGCGAGATCGACTCGGGGGTGATCTTCTCCCCCTTCAGCCGTCCGGCGTCGTGGTCCGCGAGGAGCTTCTTCACGGCGTCCACGATCTCGGTGCGCCCGCCGTAGTTGAAGGCGATCGTGAGCGTCATCCCGGTGTTGTGCCGGGTGAGGGCCTCGGAGATGTCCATCTCGCGCAGGACCGAGCGCGGGACCCGCCAGTCCCGGCGCCCGATCCAGCGGACGCGGACGTTCATGCGGTGGAGCTCGTCGCGACGGCGCCGCAGCAGCCCTCGGTTGAACCCCATGAGGTAGCGGACCTCGGCCTTCGGACGGTTCCAGTTCTCGGTCGAGAAGGCGAACATCGTGAGCCACCGCAGGCCGAGCTCGTTCGCCCCGACCGCGGTGTCCCACATCGCGGCCTCGCCCGCCGCGTGCCCCTCGGTCCGCGGCAGCCCGCGCTGCGTCGCCCAGCGCCCGTTCCCGTCCATCACGATGGCGACGTGCCGCGGGAGGCGCTCGGGGTCGAGGTCGGACAGGTACGAGCTCACGGCAGCGACCCCCGGACGAGCAGCGGGAGGCTCTTCATCCGCCGCTCGAGGTGGTACTCGGCGAACCCGAAGAGCAGCCGGCGGGCCTCGCGCCGGACCTGCGGATCGGGGGCGAGCGCGCCGGCCTCGGCGAACCCGCTTCCCCCGAGGGCCGAGAGCAGCCCGAGCGCCTCGGTCGAGACCGGCTCGGCGTCGGCGGCGGCGCAGGCCCGGCATACCCCGCCGCCCTGCGCGGTCGAGAACAGGCCCGGGCCGGGGCGGCCGCACTCGGCGCAGGCGGTCAGGCTCGGATGGAAGCCCGAGAGCGACAGGAGCTTGAGCAGGAAGGACTCGGCCACGGCCGCCGGATCGGGCGGGGCGGCCTCGAGGGCCCGCAGCCCGCCGAGGAGCAGCATGAACAGCCGGACGTTCCGCTCGTGCTCCTCGGCCACCTTGTCGGTCGCCTCGAGCATCGTCTCGGCGGCGGCGAGCAGCCCGAGGTCGCGGCGGATCGGGAGGAAGGGGCTGATGATCTCGGCCTGGCTGACGGTATCCAGCGCGCCCCGCCCTCGGTAGAGCATGAGCGAGACGTGGGTGGTCGGCTCCAGGCGGGCCCCGAACCGGCTCGTGGTCTTGCGGATGCCCTTCGCGACGGCCCGGACCTTGCCCGAGCCCTGGGTCATCACCGTCACGATCTTGTCCGCCTCGCCGAGCTTGGCGGCCCGCAGGACGACTCCCTGTTCCTTGTAGAGGGGCATCGCCCGCATCGTAGCGCCCGGACCCCTGCACGCAGGGACCTCGATGTTGCGGAAGTGTTGAATCGCGGGCCCGGCCCGTCGCCTAGGCCCCGATCGGGTGCCAGACGGTCTTGAACTCGGTGAGCGCGGTGATCTCGTAGGGGCTCTGCGCCGCGTCCGTGAACGGGTCCACCCGGGGCGCCCGGGTCACGCGCTTCATGTTCTCGGTGGCGAGCTCCTCGACCTGCGCGAGCATCTCCGCCGGCACGCCGGTGACGTCGATCGCGTTCACGTCCATGTGGCCGGCGAGCCAGGGCACGAGCTCGGTCGTGAAGCCGGTCAGGATGTTCACGACGCCGGCCGGGACGTCCGAGGTGGCGAGCACCTCCGCGAGCGTGACCGCCGGCAGCGGCGCAGGCTCGCTCGCGAGCACGACCGCGGTGTTCCCGCTCACGATCGCCGGAGCCAGACGCGAGACGAGCCCGAGGAGCGCCGGCTCCGCCGGGGCGACGACGCCGACGACGCCCATGGGCTCGGGGATCGTGAAGTTGAAGTACGGGCCGGCGACGGGGTTCGTCGCGCCGAGGACCTGGTGCACCTTGTCGGCCCAGCCCGCGTACCACACCCACCGGTCGATCGCCGCGTCGACCTCGCGCCGAGGCTCCGGCGAGCCGGCGTCGGCGAGCTCCGTCTCGAACTGCGCGCGGCGACCCTCCATGAGCTCGGCCACCCGGTAGAGGATCTGGCCGCGGTGGTACGCGGTCAGGCCGGCCCACCCCGGCTGGGCCGTGCGCGCCGCCCGCACGGCGTCGCGGAGATCCTTGCGCGAGGCGCGGGCGGCGTGCGCGAGCAGGCGCCCACCGGGGGCGAGCACCTCGTAGGAGCGCCCCGACTCGCTGCGCGGGAACGCCCCAGCGATGAAGAGCTTGGCGGTCCGGCGCACGGGGAGGCGCTCGCTCACGCCGCTCCCCCATCCAGGTCCAGGTACGGCTCGAGCCCGTGCCGCCCGCCCTCGCGCCCGAACCCACTCTCCTTGTAGCCCCCGAAGGGCGAGGAGGGGTCGAAGCGGTTGAAGGTGTTCGCCCAGACGACGCCGGCCTTCATCCGCTCGGCCATCCACAGGATCCGCGAGCCCTTCTCGGTCCAGATCCCGGCCGACAGGCCGTACTCGGTGTTGTTCGCCTTCTCCACCGCCTCGGCGGGCGTGCGGAAGGTCAGGATCGAGAGCACCGGGCCGAAGATCTCCTCGCGCGCGATGCGGTGGGACATCGAGACGTTCGTGAACAGCGTGGGGCGGAACCAGAAGCCGCGGCCGGGCAGCTCGCACGGGGGCTGGTAGATCTCGGCGCCCTCCTCGATCCCGCTCCGGACGAGCTCCTCGATCTTCTCCAGCTGCGCGCGGTTGTTGATCGCCCCGACGTCGGTGTTCTTGTCGAGCGGGTCCCCGACCCGCAGCGTCGCGAGCCTCGCCTTCAGCTTCTGGATCACGAGCTCGGCCACCGACTCCTGCACGAACAGGCGCGAGCCCGCGCAGCAGACCTCGCCCTGGTTGAAGAAGATGCCGTTCACGATGCCCTCGATCGCCTGATCGATCGGGGCGTCCTCGAAGACGATGTTCGCCGCCTTGCCGCCGAGCTCGAGCGTGAGCCGCTTGCCCGAGCCGGCGATGCGGCGGCGCAGGACCTTCCCGATCTCGGTCGACCCGGTGAAGGCGACCTTCGCCACCCCCGGGTGCGCCGCGAGCCACCCGCCGGTCGTGCCCCCGGGGCCGGTGGTGACGTTGACCACCCCCGGAGGGAGCTCGGCCTCCTGGATCACCTCGGCGAGCAGCAGCGCCGTGAGGGGCGTGGTCGAGGCCGGCTTCAGCACCGCCGTGTTCCCGGTCGCGAGCGCCGGCGCCAGCTTCCAGGCGCACATGAGGAGCGGGAAGTTCCAGGGCGTGATCTGGGCCGCGACCCCGAGCGGCCGGGGCCTGCGGCCGGGGAAGGCGTACTCGAGCTTGTCGGCCCAGCCCGCGTAGTAGAAGAAGTGGGCGGCCGCGAGGGGGACGTCCACGTCCCGGGACTCGCGGATCGGCTTGCCGTTGTTCAGGGTTTCCAGGACCGCGAACTCGCGAGATCGCTCCTGCAGCATCCGGGCGATCCGGTACAGGTACTTCGCACGCTCCCTGCCGGGCAGATCCCGCCACCGCGTCTCCCAGGCTTCGGCCGCGGCTCGGACCGCGAGGTCGACGTCCTCCTCCCCGGCCTCCGCCACCTCGGCGAGCGGCTCCTCGGTCGCGGGGTTGATCGTCGTGAACGTCCGACCGGTCTTCGGCTCGATCCATCGCCCGTCGACGAACAGGTCGTAGCGCTCGCGCAGCCGGACGATGTCCCGGCTCTCGGGGGCCGGCGCGTAGTCGAAGCGCACCTCCGGCTCCGCGAGGCTCGCCTGCCGGCGCTCGATGTCCCCCTGCCGGCCCCGCGACCGCTCCGTCCCGCCCATCGCTCCCTCGGTCTAGTCGATCGTGAAGTAGTCCGGCCCCTGGTACCGACCGGTCCGCTCCTTGTGGATCTGCATCAGCACGTCGTTCAGCAGGCCCGAGGCGCCGATCCGGAACAGCTCCGGCCGCAGCCAGGCGCCGCCGAGGGTCTCGGAGAGCATCACCAGGTAGTGGATCGCCTGCTTCGCGGTCCGGACCCCGCCCGCCACCTTGATCCCCACCCGGCGACCGGTCTCGGCCTCGAAGTCCCGGGCGGCCTCCATCATGCAGAGCGCGGTCGGGGGCGTCGCGCCGACGCCGATCTTCCCGGTCGAGGTCTTGATGAAGTCCGCTCCCGCCGCCATCGCCAGGACCGAGGCCTGTCGCACCCGGTCGTAGCTGCCGAGCTCGCCGGTCTCGAGGATCACCTTGAGGTGTGCCTCCCCCGCCGCCTCGCGCGCCGCCACGAGCTCCTCGAACGCGCCGGCGTAGTCGCCGGCGAGCACGCGTGAGCGGTTCAGCACGATGTCGACCTCGTCGGCGCCCATCTCGACCGCCGCGCGGATCTCGGCGAGCCGCGCCTCGAGGGGGCCGAGCCCCGAGGGGAAGCTCCCGGCCACGCTCGCGACCCGCACCGGGCTCCCCCGGAGCTCCCGGACGGCCACCGGGACGAGCTCCGGGTAGATGCACACGGCCGCGACCGGGGGGATGGAGGGGTCGAAGGGGTCCGGGCGCCGCGCCTTCGCGCACATCGCGACGACCTTGCCGGGCGTGTCGACGCCCTCCAGGGTCGTGAGATCCATGCAGCGGATCGCGAGGTCGAGGGCGAAGAGCTTCGCGTCGCGCTTGATCGAGCGCCTCCCGAGCGCGGCCGCGCGCTCCTCGAGCCCCACCGCGTCCACCGCGGCCGTCCGGGTCGCCAGACGCACGGCCTCCCGCGGCGCGTACCGCGCGAGCCCGCCGGCTCCGCTCCGGACCTCGGCCGCTCGGCTCATGGACCGCCATGGTACGGCGCCGAGCGCCGGATGGGCTATGCTGCGGGCTCCGGTCCGGAGAGGGGTGAGGGTGGGCAGGCTCGCGTCCGCGCTGGTGGCGGTGCTCGCGCTCGGCGCCGCGGCGTGCGGGCGGGCCGCCCCGACGGCCGAGGACTGCGTGGACCTCACGGCGGGCTCCACGGCCCACGTGGAGATCGCGGACTTCCGCTACCTGCCCGGCTGCTTCACGATGCGCGGGGCCCAGGGGCTCACGGTCGCCAACGACGACGGGGCCGACCACACGTTCACCCTCCGGGGCACCGGGGTCGACCTCGAGGTCGCGGGCTCGGGGAGCGCCGAGATCGGGCCGCTCGCCGCCGAGGCGGACCTCGGCACGTACGACCTGATCTGCCGCTACCACCCGGACATGCGGGGCACCGTCGCGCTCCGCTGAGCCCCCGACCTGCGCGACGACCGGCCCGCGATGGGCTATCCTCCGCCCACCCGAGTTCGGGTGAGGACCTGCGGGCCTGGGAAGGAGGCAGGATGCGCGTCGCGGCGATCGTCCTCGCGGCCTCGCTCGCCCTCGTGGCGTGCACGGGGAAGTACAAGCCGGAGGGGACTGCCGGGGCCGTCGGTCAGCCGGGCGCCGACGCGACGCCCGCGGCGTCCGGACCGCCCGCCGACTGCGAGGACCAGACGGCGAGCGCCGCCACCCTCGAGGTCTCCGACTTCGCGTTCCACCCCACCTGCCTGCGCGTGAGCGCCGGCGGCACGCTCCAGATCCGCAACGAGGACGCCTCGGCCCACTCGTTCACGGTCTCGGGCGGCGCGATCGACGAGACGCTCGAGTCGGGCAGCACCCACCGGATCCGGCTCGGGGCCCTCGAGCCGGGGACCTACGCCTTCAACTGCCGGTTCCACCCGCCGATGACCGGCACGCTGATCGTGGGGTAGGACGCGCCTCACAGCCCGAGCCGCTCGAGCGCGCGCGGGTCCCGCTGCCACTCCCTGAGGACCTTCACGCGGAGGTCGAGGAACACGCGCGTCCCGAGGACGAGCTCCATCTCCTCGCGGGCGCGCGTGCCGATCGTCTTCAGCATCTGGCCGCCCTTGCCGATCACGATGCCCTTCTGCGACTCGCGCTCGACGACGATCGTGGCGGTCACGCGGGTGAGGTCGTCCTCGCGCTCGATCTCCTCGACCATCACCGCGATCGAGTGGGGCACCTCCTCGCGGGTGAGCGCGAGCGCCTTCTCCCGCACGATCTCCGCCAGGCGGATCTCGAGCGGGAGGTCGGTGACCTCCCCGGGCGGGTACAGCATCGGGCCCTCGGGGAGCCGCTCGACGATCAGGTCGCGGAGCAGGTCCACCCCCCGACCCGTCTTGGCCGAGACCGGGACGATCTCCTCGAAGGGCGCGAGCTCGGCGGCGGCCGCGAGCTGCGGGAGCTCGTCCTCCCGGCGGCGCAGGAGGTCGACCTTGTTCACGGCGCAGAGCGCCGGGACGCCCGCGCGCGCCACCTGCCGCTCGGCCACGTACGCGTCGCCGCGCCCCACGCCCGCCGCCGCGTCCACGACGAGCACGACGGCGTCCACCCCCGTGGTCGCCTCGTCCACCACCTCGTTCAACCGCTCGCCGAGGAGCGTCCTCGGCTTGTGGAACCCGGGCGTGTCGGTGAACACGACCTGGTACGCCTCGGTCGTGAGGATCCCGCGGATGCCGCGCCGCGTCGTCTGCGGCTTGTCCGAGACGATCGCCACCTTCTGCCCGACGAGGGCGTTCACGAGCGTCGACTTCCCGACGTTCGGCCGGCCGACGACCGCGACGATGCCCGAGCGGAAGCTCACGGCCGCACGAACGAGGAGCGATCGAAGGCGGCGGGCAGGAGGTCGCGCAGCCGCCAGGAGGCCCGACGACCCTTGAGCGTCTCCGAGACGACGAGCATCTCCGGGCCGAACTCGTGGAGGACCTGCCGGCACCCGCCGCAGGGCGGGGTCGGCTCGTCCTCCCCGGCGACGACGGCGACCGCCTGGATCGCCCGCCGGCCGGCGCGCACGGCCGCGGCCACGGCGTTCCGCTCCGCGCACACCGAGAGCGGGTACGAGGCGTTCTCGACGTTCACCCCCGAGTAGATGCGGCCGTCGGCCAGGACCGCCGCCCCCACGTGGAACCCCGAGTACGGCGCGTAGGCCCGCCGCCTCGCCGTCCGAGCCGCAGCCAGGAGCCGCTCGATCTCCTCCCTGGACGGTCCCGCCCGGGGACTCACGCCGTGGTCACCTCCTCCTGCGAGCCCTCGGGCTCGCGACGGCTGATGAGGACCTTCGCGATCCGCCGGCCCCGGACCTGCTCGGCCGTGAACACGAGATCGCCGTACCGCACCTCCTGCCCCTCCTGCGGGATCTGCCCGAGGAGTCCGAGCACGAGCCCCCCGACCGTGTCCCACCCGTCGTGGGGCAGCTCCACGCCGAGGAGCTCGTTCACCTCGTCGATCGAGACCCTCCCGTTCACGCGGTACACGCCCTCGCGGACCTCGACCACCTGCGGCTCCTCCCGGTCGTACTCATCGGCGATCTCGCCCACGAGCTCCTCGAGCAGATCCTCCATGGTGACCAGCCCGACCACCGAGCCGTACTCGTCGGTCACGAGCGCCACGTGGAACTTCTGGCGCTGCATCTCGCGGAGCAGGTCCGCGACCTTCTTCGACTCCGGGACGAAGTGGGCCTCGCGGACGATCTCGGTGAGCGGCATGTCGCGCCTGCCCTGGTGCAGCGCCTTCAGCACGTCCTTCGCGAACACGAAGCCGACCACATCGTCGAGGTCTCCCCGGTAGACGGGGATGCGGGAGAAGCCGTGCTGGAGGACCAGCGCTTGGACGTCCCGCAGCGTGCCCCCGGCCTCGATCGTCACGATGTCCGGCCGCGGCACCATCACCTCGCGCACGATGGTGTCGCCGAACTCGAAGATCGAGTGGATCAGCTCCTTCTCCTCGCGCTCGATGCTCCCCTCCTCGTGCCCCGCCTCGGCCATCGCGCGCAGATCGGCCTCGGACACGAACGGCCCCTGCCGGAGCCCCTTGCCCGGCAGCAGGACGTTCGCGAGGCCGATGAGGGCTCGCGTCGGCGCCGCGAGCAGCCGGCCGAGGAACCACACGAAGGGCGCGAGCGCGAGCGCCGCGCGGTCGCTGTGGAGCACGCCGAAGGTCTTGGCCATCGCCTCGACGACCACGAAGTAGAGGAGGGTGAACCCGACCGAGACCAGCGTGATCCCGAGGCCGCCGAAGCTGCGCTCGGCGAGGATCGCGACGACGATCGCCGAGCCGTTCTGGCAGAACATCACCGCGAGGTACACGGCGTTCAGGTACCGCGGCGGATCCGCCTCGATCCGCTCGAGCAGGGCGGCGTTGCGGTGTCGCTCCTCCACGAGCGCGAGGGCCCGCACGCGCGTCATCCGCGTGAGCGCCGCCTCCGAGACCGCGAGCACCGTCCCGAGGGCGACGAGGAACACGACGAGCGCCCACAGCCAGGTCACGGGACCCGCACCCCCGAGTACCGCTCCTGCAGGGCCCACATCCGAGCGCGCTCGTCCTCCTCCTCGTGGTCGTGCCCGAGCAGGTGCAGGATGCCGTGCACGAGCAGCAGCCGCACCTCAGCAGCCGGATCCGCCGGGTTGTTGCGGGCCGCCACGGCCGGGCAGATCACCACGTCGCCGAGCAGGCGGACGCTCTCCTCGTCCACCTCGTCGAGGGGGAAGGCGAGCACGTCCGTCGGACCGGGCTCGCCGAGGTACCGCTCTTGCAGCTCGGCCATCTCCTCCTCGGTGACGAAGGAGACCGAGAGCTCCGAGGCCGCCGCCCCCTCCCCGCGCAGGACGGCCTCCGCGAGCGCGACGAGCGCCTCCCGGTCGACCGGCCGGTCCTGCCGGTCGTCCACGAGCACCCTGGGGCTATGGTCCCCGTCAGCCATCGCCGCGCGCCCGTCGCTCCGCGTGCAGGCGGTACGCCTCCACGATGTCCTGCACGATCCGGTGTCGGACCACGTCCCGCGCCGTCAGGTGGACGAACTCGATCCCCTCGATCCCCGCGAGGATCTCCTCCATCATCGTGAGGCCCGAGGTCTGCCCCGGCGGCAGGTCGATCTGCGTGACGTCCCCGTTCACGACCACCTTGGAGCCGAACCCGAGCCGGGTGAGGAACATCTTCATCTGCTCCGGGGTGGTGTTCTGCGCCTCGTCCAAGATGATGAACGCATCATTCAGGGTGTTGTGCGTGACGAGGAAGTCCTCCGTGACGTACAGCCCATCCGCGGCAGCCACGGCGATGCACACGCTCTCACGCTCCCCGGCCGGCTCGATCGCCTCCACGTAGCGTCTGGGCGCGGCACCGCCGATGGCGAGGTACGTCCGGAGCTTCCTCGTCAGCCGGAACGGCGCCATGCCCGGTGGCAGGCGGATGTCGAGGACGTGCGCGTCGGCTCGGTGGTGCACGGGGCGACCCTGGGCGTTGCCGGGAGGACGCCCGGCCGACGCCCGCACCCTCCGGTACACGACGCCGCCGAGGGAACGGACGAGGAAGACGACGTCGTCGGCCAGACGTGATGAGGTCGTCGAGTACTGGATCCGGCACCGCCGGCCCGCCTGCGTCACCGGTCCGCCGTCGGTGTCGAGCAGCCCCTGCAGGACCGCGAGACGCACCTCGGGCGTGTTCCACAGGTACTCCTCGGGCACGAACTTCGTTCCCGAGCGAACGCCCGCGAGACCGAGGTCCCGCAGGAGCTGCGTGACGGGGTTCGCAACGATCACACCGCCTCGCCCGCCGGAACGGTTGCGCAGGACGTAGTCGCAACGACCCCGATGGACGAGCTCGATCCCCGGCAGCGCTTCCTCCAGCGCGAGGACGAGCTCCGGATCCCGGGTCGAGAACGACGGGGTCGTCGAGGTGGTCAAGCACCCATCGCCGAGGAGGAGGCCGAGCACGTAGGGATCCAGCGGTACCTCCCGCGGCGCGAGCACGGCCGGTGCGGCGAGCAGCGGCAGCTCGAACCGATGGGCGTGCGCCGCACGCAGCCGGCCCACCATCTCCTCCGTCCGAAGGACGCGGTACCTCCGCCCGGAACGGCGATCGGCCGCGGTGCGGACGGCCCACAGGTGGTCCGCGGTGCAGAGCGTCGACGCCCCATCCTGGGCGTGCAGGCGGAACACCGGCTTGCGGCCCTGCGGATAGACGCCGAGCACGTAGGTCGGGGCGCCGTCCGACCCGATCACGAGGTCGCCGACGCGCAGCGAGCCGATCGGGATGAAGCCCGTGGGGGTCAGCACCAGGCTGTCCACCGGCTGGGCCCTGCCCCGCATGTAGGCGAGGGGGGCGACCTCGATCGTCCCCCGCTCCATGAGCCGCGGCAGGCTGTCTGCGCCGGTCATCTCGAACAGCGCGTCGTACAGCGGCTTCATGTAGGGGTCGATCTTCTCGTAGAGGGTCCCCGGCAGGAAGCCGAGCCGCTCGCCGGCCTCGACCGCCGGTCGCGTGAGGATGATGCGCGAGACCTGCTTGTCCTGGAGCGCCCGCACCGCCGTCGCCACCGCGAGGTAGGTCTTGCCCGTCCCCGCCGGCCCGATCGCGAACGTGACGGTGGCCCGCCGCATCGCGTCGACGTACCGCTTCTGCCCGAGGGTCTTGGGCGCGATCCCCTTGCCCCGGCTCGTGAGCAGGACGTCGCCCAGGACCTCCGTCGGGCGCGCCTCCTCGCCCTTGATGAGCTCGATCGAGCGCCCGACGGAGGCCGCGGTGAGCTCGTGCCCGCGCTCGAGCAGCGCGACGAGCTCCTCGAAGAGGAGCCCCACGCGCTCGGCCTCCTCGGCCGGGCCCGTGATCGTGATCTCGTTGCCGCGGACCACGATCTCCGAGTCGAACGCCGCCTCGACGAGCTTGAGCAGCTCGTCGCGCTGACCGAGGAGGGCGACCATGGTGTGGTCACCGGGCACGAGGATCTTCACCTGGGTCCGCGTCTCACCCAAACGTCAGCGTCCGGGGCTCCTCCCCGTTCCCTCCTCGGTCGATGACCGACCGCCGCTCATCGGGCGGCCTCTGCTCGCATCGTACCCCGAGCGGCGGGCCCGCTCGCGCCGCTCATCCCGGGGGCCAGCTCATCGGCCGCCCGCCCAGCAGGTGCACGTGCAGGTGGTACACGTGCTGCCCGCCCTCGCGGCCGACGTTCGTCACCAGGCGCCACCCGCGGTCCTCCAGCCCCTCGGCGCGCGCCACCTGACGCGCGGCGCGGAACAGGTCGGCGAGCATCGCCGCGTGCCGCTCCTCGATCTCCGCCGCCGAGGCCAGGTGCTCCTTCGGGATGAGCTGGACGTGGACCGGCGCGACGGGCGCGATGTCGCGCAAGGCCATCACCGTCTCGCTCGCGAAGAGCACCTCGGCCGGCTCCTCCCCGGCGACGATCCGGCAGAACACGCAGCTCGAGCCGTTCACCGGAGCTCCTCCGGCTCGGGCTTGCGCAGCACCGCGGCCTCCCGCGCGCGGCGGCCCGCGACCTGGCCCCGGAGCTCGGCGAAGCGCTCGAGCAGCTCCCGCTCCTGCTTGGTGAGGTCGGTGGGCGTCCGGACGCGGATCGTCACGAACAGGTCCCCGCGTCCGCGTCGGCCGAGGCTCGGCAGCCCCTTGCCCCGGAGGCGCACGACCGTCCCCGAGGCCGTCCCGGGCTCGATCCGGATGCGCTCGGTCCCTTCGAGGGTGGCCACCTCGAGCTCGGCCCCGAGCGCGGCCTGCACCATCGGGACCTCGAGGACGGCGAAGAGGTCCTGCCCCCGACGCTCGAAGATCGGATGCTCCGCGACCCGGACCTGCAGGTAGAGGTCACCGGGTCGACCCCCCGCCACGCCGGCGTTCCCGGCCCCGGAGATGCGCAGCTCCAGCCCGTCCGCGACCCCGGGCGGGAGCTCGACGGGGACGACCCGGACGGCCGCGACGCGCCCCCCTCCCCGGCACCGCCGGCACGGCGTGAGGATCTCCTCCCCCGTGCCCTCGCAGTCGCCGCACGGCCGCGCCGTCATCACCGTGCCGAAGATGCTGCGGCGGACCTCCTGCACCTGCCCGGTGCCGCCGCAGGTGCGGCACCGGGTCGGGCCCGTGCCGGGCTCCGCCCCCGTGCCAGCGCAGGACGGGCACGGCTCGAGGCGCTCCACCTCGACCTCGCGATGGGTGCCGAACGCCGCCTCCTCGAAGCCGATCGAGACCTCCGCGTACAGGTCCTCGCCCGCCCGCGTCCGCGTCCGGCGGGTGACGGTCCGACGTCCGAACCCGCCCGTGCCGAAGAAGGCCTCGAAGATGTCGGCGACGTCCCCGAAGGGGAAGTCCATCGGGCCCAGGCCCTGCCCGTACCGGTCGTACTGCGCCCGCTTGTCGGGGTCGGAGAGGATCTCGTAGGCGGCGGCGATCTCCTTGAACCGCTCCTCCGCGTCGTGCGAGCGGTTGACGTCCGGGTGGTACTGCCGGGCCAGCCGCCGGTACGCGCGCTTGATCTCCTCCTGCGTCGCGTCGCGGGGAACCCCGAGGATCTCGTAGAGGTCGCGGGTGCGGGCCATGGCCGGCTAGGCGCCGAGCTCGGTCGCGAGCTCGGTCAGCCGCCGGGCGACGGCCCGCACCGAGGCGACGACCGAGAGGTAGTCCATGGCGGTCGGCCCCACGACCCCGATGGTACCGAGCGCGGTCTCCCCCGCGCGGAACGGCGCGGAGACGAGCGAGGCCTCCCACTCGCGCGTCGTGGGGTGCTCGGCGCCGATCGTGACCGAGACGTCGTCGGCGGAGGTGACCTCGCGGAGCAGCCGCACGAGCTCGGACTCGCGCTCGAGCGCCTCGAACAGCCTCCGGACCGTCTCCCGGCGCCAGTGCGCCGCCTCGTCGGCGAGGTTCGCCACCCCTCCGATGACGATGTGGTGCGCGCGCGAGCCCTCCTGCATGCGGGCGAGCGCGTCGGAGACCCCGAGCAGGAGCTCGCGCTCCGCGCCGGGCGCGGCGCCCGCCATCCGCAGCGCCGCCGCCTGCGCCTCGGCCACGCCCTTGCCCCCGAGCGCCTGCTGGAAGCGCCGCTCGACGGCCTCGAGCTCGCCGTCCCGCAGGCCCTCGGGTCGCTCGATGAGCAGCTTCTCGACGCCGCCGTGCTGCCCAACGATGAGGACCATCACCGCCTGCCCGAGCTCGATGAGCTCGACGCGCAGGACCGTGTCCTCCCCGGCCGCCGGCGGCACCGCCAGGCCCGCGTACTGCGTCACGCGCGAGAGCAACCTCGTCGTGCCCCGCAGCACCTCCTCGAGGTCCAGCACGGTCTCGGCGAAGAACCCCGCGATCGCCCGCCGCTGCTGCTCCCGCAGCCGACCGCCCCGGGGCAGCGTGTCGACGTACTTGCGGTAGCCGGCGTCCGTCGGGATCCGGCCGGCCGACGTGTGCGGGTGGGTGAGGTACCCGAGCTCCTCGAGGGCCGCCATCTCGTTGCGGATCGTGGCGGCCGACACGCCGAGGCCCGAGCGCTCGGCGATCGTCTCGCTCCCGACGGGCTCGCCGCTGCGGACGTACTCCTCGACGACCGCCCGCAGAACGGCGAGCTTGCGCGCGCCGAGCTCCGCTTCCACCATGGCCGATTGGCAGTCTACCCTTGGGAGTGCTAGGCGGGCCGGAGCATCCGGCGCGCTACGCTTGAGTCGTGAGCGAGTCGGACGCGTACCGGGCGCACTGGGAGGACGAGCAGGACGGCGCGGCGCTGTACCGAGCGCTCGCCGAGGGGGCCGAGGGCGAGCAGCGGGAGATCTTCCTCGCGCTGGCCGCGGCCGAGGAGCGGCACGCCCGTCACTGGGCGGGCAAGCTCGTCGAGCTCGGCCTGCCCGAGCCCCGACCCGAGGAGCACCGGCCGAGCCCGCGGACCCGCCTGCTCATCTGGCTCACCCGCCGCTTCGGACCGCGCGCCGTGCTGCCGATCGTCGAGCGTGCCGAGATCAGCGACGCAGCCCATTACGACGACGTCCCCGCGGCCAAGCCCCAGATGGCCGTGGACGAGCGCATCCACGCGCGCGTGCTCGCGGGCCTCTCCCCCGCCTCCGTCCGCGGCGGGATCGTCCGCGGCGAGCGGTGGCACCGGGGCGACGCCTCGGGCGCCCTCCGGGCGGCGATCTTCGGCGCGAACGACGGCCTCGTCTCGAACCTCGCGCTCGTGATGGGCGTGGCCGGCGGCCAGGCCTCGGGCCGCGTGATCCTGCTCGCGGGGGTGGCGGGGCTGCTCGCGGGCGCCTTCTCGATGGGTGCCGGGGAGTACGTCTCGGTCCGGTCCCAGCGCGAGCTGTTCGAGCGTGAGATCGCCCTCGAGGCCGAGGAGATCCGGATCATGCCGGAGGAGGAGCAGAACGAGCTCGCGCTCATCTACCGGGCCAAGGGCATCCCGAAGGAGGAGGCCGAGGCGCTCGCCAGGGCCATCTTCTCGGACCCCGCGCACGCCCTGGACACGAAGGCCCGGGAGGAGCTCGGCCTGAACCCGGAGGAGCTCGGCTCGCCCTGGGGCGTGGCGGTCTCGAGCTTCGTCTCCTTCGCGCTCGGCGCGATCGTGCCGGTGATCCCCTACGCGATCGGCTCGGGCGTCGCGGCGTTCTGGGCGGCGGTGCTCGCCGCGGCCGTGGCCCTGTTCGCGATCGGGGCGGGGGTCGGCCTGCTCACGGGCCGCTCGTTCGTGCGGGGCGGCCTCCGGCAGCTGTTCATCGGGGCGCTCGCGGCGACCGCCACCTTCGGCATCGGCCGGCTCATCGGGGTCTCCGTCAGCTGACCTGCCTCGGCGGGCAACCGATCGCCGGCCCCGCGCGTCAACAGGGGCGGAAAGGGGGGCAGCCGCGCTGATCGACGAGTGGCAGATCCGGGAGTTCCTCGTGACCGGCTACCCACGCCTCGTGGCCGCCGTGGCCCTGGTGAGCGGCAGCCGCCCGGCCGCCGAGGACGCCGTCCAGGAGGCGCTCCTGCGCGCCTGGGAGCGCTCGGAGCGCGGGGAGGCCATCGAGTCGCTGCCCGCCTGGGTCACGACGGTCTCGCTGAACCTCGCCCGGAGCGGACTGCGTCGGGTGCTCGCCGAGCGCCGGGCCCGGGCCCGGCTCGACCGAGCCGACCCGGCGGACCTCGGGGATGAGGATCGGATCGACCTCGAACGGGCGCTCGCGGCACTGCCCCGCCGTCAGCGGGAGGCCGTGGTCCTCCGCTACTACCTGGGCATGGACACGCGGGAGGTCGCCGAGGCGCTGCGGATCCACGAGGGGACGGTGAAGAGCACGCTCTTCCGCGCTCGAGCCGCCATCGCGCGCGCGCTGGGTGTCCCCGAGACCGAGGAGGCGAACGACGTTGACCAGGCTCGATGAGCGGCTGCGACGCGAGCTGGAGCGGGCCGCCCGGCCCGCCGACCCCACCGGCGTCTACGAGGAGCTGATCCGCCGGCGCGAGCGGCGCCGCATCGTCCGCCGCGTGGAGGCGGGGTTCGTCGCCTTCGCCGTGAGCGTGGGGAGCATCGTGGGGATCTGGGTCCTCGTCCGCGGGTCCGAGGGCGGCACGGTGGCCACCCCCGGCCCCGGGGACGAGATCGCGGCCCTGCTGTACCGCTCGCCTTTCGGGCAGCCGCCGACGGACGGAGGGGCGTGGCAGCCCACATCCCTCGAGCTCGCGCTGATCTCGGCCCGGGACGGCTCGATCCGGACCCTCCTGTCGTCACGAGGTGAGGTCTCCGGGGATCGCATCCTCTCCACCCCCAGCTGGTCGCCGGACGGGAGCACCCTCGCGTTCTGGCGCGTCCCCGATCGAGCGCGCGCGGATCCGCCGGGCCTGTACACGATCGATGCCGAGGGCGGTCCGCCGAAGCTCCTGCTCGAGACCGAGCTGTCGATCCAGGACCTCGCCTGGTCCCCGGACGGCACGCGCGTCGCGTTCGTCGGCCTGGAGCCCACCGACGGGACGGAGCTCGACTGGCCGACCGCGATCTACACGGTGGCGGCCGACGGTTCCGGCCCGGTTGCTCGGCTCCCGATCGAGGGCCCGATCCGGGACCTCGCCTGGTCCCCCGACGGCTCGCTCCTCGCGATCACGCGGCTCGCCCCCGGGGGTGAGGGCGGCCTCCAGGCCCGACTGATCACCGAGGACATCTACCTCGTGGACCCCGTGGACGGGAGCATCACGCGCCTCACCGACGACGGGCGGTCCTCCGACCCCGCCTGGTCGCCCGACGGGCGCCAGATCGCCTTCACGAGCAGCGGCGAGACCCCGCTCCCGGGGCTCTTCGTGATGAACGCGGACGGGAGCGGGCGGCGCCGGCTGACCTTCCCGGACGGCGCGGACGCCAGCCCGACCTGGTCGCCCGACGGGCGGTGGATCGCCGTCGCGCGGTCCACGCTCAGCCCGAGCGGCGCGAGCGGGCCCATCGGGGGCTCCTCCTGCCAGGTGGTGCTGGTCGCCGCCGACGGCTCCGGGGAGCGCGTCCTCGTGGACGGCCCCATCGACGGCGCCTGCGCGACCGAGCTCGCCTGGCGTCCCGCCCCGGTCGCCACCTCACCGACGGACCAGGTCTCCGAGGCACCGAGCCCCCTCCCGACGACCTCGCCCTCCACCGCGAGCCCGGCCCCGGCCAGCCCCTCCCCGGTGCCAGATCTCGCCGCGGGGTGCGGCCTCTCCGCGATCCAGGGCGACTACGACGGGGACGGCGTCCTCGACGTCGCGGTCGTCGCGACCCTCTCCGCCGACGGCAGCTGCCCCGAGCCCGGCAAGGGCGAGACGTACCTCGGCATCGGCTTCGGCCAGACCGAGCAGGACGTGGGCGCCGGGACCTTCGGCGCGGACCTCGCCTTCGGCCCGCTCGAGTGCGGCGCGGACGTCGGCTGTCGGGTGTTCGCGGCCCCCGACCTCGACGGGGACGGGACGGCGGAGATCGCGGTCGTCCAGGACGCGGGGGCCAGCGCCGAGATCCTCGGCCTGTACCGGATGGAGATCTGCGGGCCGGCCCAGGACTGCCTCACCTCCTCCTGGATCTCCGCCATCGAGGTCGCCGAGCCCGGTGACCCCACCCTCCCGCTGGAGCCCGGGCCCGCGCGGATCCTGTGGGGCGGCTCGGTCGTCGAGTCCTACGGCGCGTACTGCGGCCCGATGGAGGGCGACCCGCCGACCGATGAGACGGGCTTCGTCGTGTGGCGTGCGTCCGCCGATGCCGCCGGCTCGGGAGCGACGGTGCACGAGGCGCTGCTCCAGCTCCGGGGGGCGCGCCTGCGGGTGGTCGCGACCCACGACTACGAGGTCCCGTCGACGGCGGCCGGCCTTCCCCCCGGTGGCGGCTCCGACCTGTGCGGGGCGCCGGTGGCGGGCCCGGGCGGGGACTGAGCCTCAGCCGGCGAGGGCGAGGACGAGCTCAGCCGGCGAGGGCGAGGACGAGCTCGTTCAGCACAAGCATGCCGCGCTCGGTCGGCACAAGCGCCCCGTCCGCCCGCCGCAGGAGGCCGGCCTCGAGCAGCGGGCAGGCGGCGCTCGGCTCCGCCCAGGAGGCCGGGACGCCCTCGAGGATGCGCAGGCGCAGGAACACCTCCTCGAGGCGCGCCTCCTCGGGCCCGAGGCGCTCCTCGCCGCCGATCGGGAGCTCGCCCGCTTCCACCCGTCGCACGTACTCCTGGGGCGGTCGGACGTTCCACCAGCGGCGCTCGCCGCGGTAGGAGTGCGCGCCAGCGCCGAGCCCGAGGTAGGGCTCGCGCCGCCAGTACCCGAGGTTGTGCCGGCACTCGAACCCCGGCCTGGCCCAGTTCGAGACCTCGTAGTGCCGGTACCCGGCCGCGCCGAGGAGCTCGCAGGCGAGGGCGAACATCTCGGCCTGCAGATCCGGGTCCGGAGCGGGCCGCAGCCCGAGCGCGACCTGCCGTCCGAGCGGGGTCCCCGGCTCGACCGTGAGGGCGTAGGCGCTCACGTGCTCGGGCCCGAGGGCGATCGCCTCGCGGAGCGTCCGCTCCCAGGAGGCGAGCGTCTCGCCCTCCGCCCCGTAGATCAGGTCCAGGTTCACGTCCTCGAAGCCCGCCTGGCGAGCGGCGGCCATCGCCCGACGGACCGAGTCCGGACCATGCACCCGTTCGAGCGACGCGAGCACCGCGGGATCGAAGGACTGCGCGCCCATCGACAGGCGCGTGACCCCGGCCTCGCGCAGGGCCGCGAGCTTCGCGGCGTCCACCGTGTCCGGGTTCGCCTCGACCGAGACCTCGGCCCCCGGTGCGATCCGGAAGCGCTCCCGGAGGGCCGCGAGGACCGCCGTCAGGTCCCCCGCGGGGAGCGTCGTCGGGGTCCCGCCGCCCACGAACACGCTGCGGACCTCCTCCTCCGCCCAGGCCGGCGCGGCGAGCTCGGCCTCGCGGATCAAGGCTCGGACGTACGGCGCGCGCAGGTGCTCCAGCCCCGCGTACGCGTTGAAGTCGCAGTACCCGCAGCGGGTGAGGCAGAAGGGCACGTGGACGTAGATGCCCGCGCTCATCGCCGCTCCCGGTCCACCCGCAGCGCCTGGATGAAGGCGTCCTGGGGCACGTCGACGCGCCCGACGCGGCGCAGGCGCTCCTTGCCCCGCTTCTGCTGCTCGAGGAGCTTGCGCTTGCGCGTGATGTCCCCGCCGTAGCACTTGGCGAGCACGTCCTTGCGCTTGGCCTTCACGGTCTCGCGCGCGATGACCCGCGAGCCGATCGCGGCCTGGATCGCGACGTCGAAGAGCTGGCGCGGGATGAGCTCACGCAGGCGCTCGACCATCGTGCGCCCGTACTGGTAGGCCTTCTCGCGGTGCACGACGCTGCTGAACGCGTCGACCGGCTCGCCGTGCAGCAGGATGTCGACCCGGACGAGGTCCGCGGGCTCGTAGCCCCACGGCTCGTAGTCGAGGGAGGCGTACCCGCGGGTGCGCGACTTCAGCTGGTCGAAGAAGTCGAAGATGATCTCGGCGAGCGGCAGGAGGTAGTGCACCTCGACCCGCGTCGTCGAGAGGTACTTCATGTCGACCATCTCGCCCCGGCGGGACTGGCACAGCTCGAGCACCGCTCCGAGGTGCTCCGCGGGGGTGATGATCGTCGCGAGCACGACCGGCTCCTCGACCCGGTCGTAGGTGCCGGGCGGCGGCATCTCGCTCGGGTTGTGCACCACGATCGTCCGATCGCCGCGGATCACGTGGAACTCCACGTTCGGCGCCGTGGCGATGAGCTCGAGCCCGAACTCGCGCTCCAGGCGCTCCTTGACGATGTCCATGTGGAGCAGCCCGAGGAACCCGCACCGGAAGCCGAAGCCGAGGGCGCTCGAGGTCTCGGGCTCGAACACGAGCGCGGCATCGTTCAGCTTGAGCTTCTCGAGCGCGTCGCGCAGCGCCGCGTAGTCGCCGCCCTCGGCCGGGAACAGCCCGGACCAGACCATCGGCTTCGGCTCGCGGTACCCGGGCAGCGGCTCGTGGGCGCGCTCGCGTCCCTGGACGGTGATCGTGTCCCCCACCCGGACCTGGTGGACGTCCTTGAGGCCCGTGACGAGGTACCCCACCTCCCCGGGGCCGAGCTCGGCCACGGGCGTGGCCTCCGGCGCGAACACGCCCACCTCCTCCGCCTCCCAATCGATCCCGACCGCCATCGCGTGGAGGCGGGCGCGCGAGCGCAGGACGCCCTCCTTCACACGGACGTAGGCGATGACCCCGCGGTAGGGATCGAAGACCGAGTCGAAGACGAGGGCCCGCAGCGGATCCTCCCGCCGACCCTCGGGCGGCGGGACCCGCCGGATCACGGCGCCGAGGAGCTCGGGCACGCCCTGCCCGGTCTTGCCCGAGACCGCGAGGACCTCCTCGGGCTCGCACCCGACGAGCTCGGCGAGATCCCGCCGCGTGCCCTCGACGTCCGCCGCCGGGAGGTCGATCTTGTTCACGACCGGCACGATGGACAGCCCCGCGTCGCGGGCGAGGTGGAAGTTCGCGAGGGTCTGGGCCTCGATCCCCTGCGCCGCGTCCACGAGGAGCACGGCGCCCTCGCACGCGGCCAGGGAGCGCGAGACCTCGTAGGTGAAGTCCACGTGGCCGGGGGTGTCGATGAGGTTGAGCTCGTAGCTCGCGCCGCCCGTCGCGTAGGTGAGCCGCACGGCCTGGGCCTTGATCGTGATGCCGCGCTCGCGCTCCAGGTCCATCTTGTCCAGGTACTGCTCGCGCATCTCGCGCTCCGACACGGCGTGGGTGAGCTCGAGCAGACGGTCGGCCAGGGTCGACTTGCCGTGGTCGATGTGGGCGATGATGCAGAAGTTGCGGATGCGGTCGGTCTCGGTCACGGTGGTCCCCATCGTACGGGCCGGCGGGCGGGGAGCCGCGGGCGCCCCGTATCGCCCCTGGTACACTCCACGGCCGTGGCGAACATCAGGTCGCAGATCAAGCGCAACCGCCAGGCCGCCAAGGCTCGCCTGCGGAACAAGTCGGTCCGCTCGGCGCTGAAGACCGCGCGGAAGAAGGTGCGGCTCGCGCTCGGCCAGGGCGACGTCGAGAGCGCCCTCGCGCGGGCTCGCGAGGCCAGCCGCGCCTACGACAAGGCCGCCTCGAAGGGGGTCCTCCACAAGCGGGCCGCGGCGCGGCACAAGTCCCGGCTCGCCCGCGCGGTGAACCGGGCCCTCGCCACGGGCGCCGGCGAGCGCTAGGCGCGCTCGGCCGCGATCCGGCCGAGGAGCACCGGCAGCACGATCCCCCCGTCCGCCCCCGACTTCAGGGCTCGGTCCGCCTCGACGATCTCGGCGTGGATCCCGACGAGCTCCTCGAGCGAGAACCGCCGGGCCTGCTCCCGGAAGCGCCGCGCCTGCCACTCGAAGCGGAGGCCGGCGGCGCGCGCGAGCTCGCCGAGGGGCATCCGGTCCGGGAGCGAGCGGACCCGAAGCAGGTCCCGCAGCCGTGAGGCCAGCCCGCCGAGGACGAGGAGCGGGTCCTCCCGCGCCGCGAGGAGCGTCCGCAGCGAACGCATCGCCCCCGGCACGTCCCGGCCGAAGGCCCGGTCGCACAGATCCCAGATGTGCTGCTCGCCGAGGCCCCGGAACTGCCGCTCCACGTGGTCGCGGGTGAGGCGCTCGCCGGGGAAGGCGGAGGCCGCCTGCTCGAGGGCCTGCGCGAGCGCGGCGGGGTCCTCGCCGACGGTCTCGATCAGGGCGGCGCCCGCGTCGGGAGCGAGGTCGATCCCCCGCGCGCCGGCCCGTCGCAGGAGCCACCCGGGGAGGTCCTTGCGGGCGAGCGCGACCTCGCGGACCGCGCCGACCGGCTCGACGAGCTTGGCGAGGGCCGCGGGGGCCTTGCCGCGCTCGGGGACCATCGCGCACAGCACGAGCACGGCGTCCGGGTCCGGTCGCGCGAGGTAGCCGGTGAGCTCGCGGAGGGCGTGGTCGGGCAGGGAGCGGCAGTCGGTCACGACGAGCGCGCGGCGCTCCCCGAACAGCGAGGGCGTGGCGAGATCGGCGAGCTCGCCGCCCTCCCACGCGCCGGCCTCGACCTCCCTGGCCTTGGTCTCGGGGCCCACGATCTCGAGCGCGGCCTCGCGCAGGAGGAACGCGTCGGATCCCCAGAGCAGGTGCACCGGAGCCGTGCGCGGGGTCACGGCTCGGATGCTAGCAGCAGCCCCTCCGGCGAGAACGTGACGACGACGTCGCCGAGCCGGTCGGTGCGGAGCACCGTCGAGCCCGCGGCGCGGAGCTCGGCGAGGACGCTCGGCACCGGGTGGCCGTAGTCGTTCGGCTGCCCGACGCTCACGACGGCGACGCTCGCGCCGACCGCTCGGAAGAAGGCCGGCAGCGACGTGTCGCCGCCGTGGTGCGGCACCTTCAGCACGTCCGCCCACAGGTCCACGCCGGCCTCGAGCATCTCCTGCTGCGAGGGCTCCTCGGCGTCCCCAGCGAACAGCACCACATCTTGCCCGACCGAGACGCGGAGCACGAGCGAGTCGTTGTTCGGATCCGAGTCCGTCCCCTGCGCGCACGCCCGGGGCGCGAGCACCTCGACCCGCAGGTCCCCCACGTGGAGCACCTCCCCGGCGCGCGGGTGCCGGACCGTCAAACCCTCGTCGGCGAGCGCCCGGAGGAACGCCTCGTAGGAGGGGGAGGGCTCGTCGCAGCCAGGCTCGAGCACGAGCGCGACCGGGACCCGGGAGAAGACCTCGGGGAACCCGGCGATGTGGTCGGCGTGGGGGTGCGTGGCGACCGCGAGGTCCAGCCGCTCGACGCCGAGAGCCGCGAGCGCCGTCGCGACCTGCGTGGGATCGGGCCCCGCGTCGATGAGCACGGTCGCCCCGGCCGGGCTCGTGACGAGCGCGGCGTCCCCCTGGCCGACGTCGAGGAACCGCACCCGCAGGCCCGGGGGCGGCCCGGCCGCCAGGGCGGAGCTCCAGACCAGGAGCGACAGGAGGACGCCGAGCGCGGCGAGCCCGCGCCGACCCAGCCGGCGGCCCGAGCGGAGCCAGATCGCGAGCGCGCCCACCGCGAGCAGGCCCAGGACGAGCACGACCGGGCCGCCGCCGGAGGTGATCCAGGGAACCGGGGCCGTCGACATCCGGTCGGCGACCAGCTCGAGGTAGCCGAGCGGGATCCGCGCGAGCGCCGCGACGGCCCGCGCGAGGGTGGGCGAGAGGAGCCCGAGGGCGCCGGCCGAGAGGCCGAGCAGCAGGGCCGGGGAGACCGCCGGGAAGGCGAGGACGTTCGCGACGATCGTCGCGAGCGGCACCTCGTGGAAGACCGAGAGGAGCAGCGGCGTCACGCCGATCTGGGCCGCGAGGGTGGCCCCGGCCGCCAAGGCCACCGGCCTCGGCAGGAAACGCAGCCGCTCGGCGATCGGGCTCGCCATCGCGATCATCGAGGCGGTGGCGCCCACCGAGAGCTGGAACCCGACGGACCAGACGAGGGCCGGGTCGAGCACGAGGAGCCCGAGCACGGCGCCCGCGAGGACGCTCGCCGCGCTCCGCGGCCTGCCGAGGAGCCCGCCGGTGAGCGCGAGCCCGGCCATGACCCCCGCCCGCATCACCGACGGCTCGGCGCCGGTGAGGACGACGAAGAACGCGACGGTCCCGAGGCCGAGGGCGAAGCGCGCCCATCGACCCAGGCGCAGGGCGAGCGCGAGCGCGAGCACGGGCGCCAGGACCATCGCGACGTTCTCACCGGAGACGACGAGCAGGTGCCCGAGCCCGGTCGCGTGGAAGTGGCGGGCCGTCGCCTCGTCCAGCCCCGAGTCGTCGCCGAGCGCGAGCCCGAGCACCAGCCCGGCCTCGCGGGGCGGGAACAGCTCGCGGATGCGGCGGCCGACGACGGTCCGAACCACCTGGGCCGCGCGGACCCACGGCACGTCCGATGGGCCGAGGCGCTCGACCTCCGAGGCCGACAGCTGGGCCGCGATGCCTCTGCGGAGGAGCGACTCGGCGAAGCCGGGATCCTCCGGCACCCGCAGGGACCCCGAGGCGCGGAGCCGGTCGCCGCGCACCGCGACCGGCGCGTCGCCGTACCCGCTCAGCCAGACGGGTTCCCGCACCGTCCAGGCCCGGCCGTCGACGCGCACGGTCCGCACGTCGAGGAGCGCCGACCACCCCCGCTCGCGCCGGCGCGGGTCGGTCCG
>CAZXJB010000002.1:0-46210 GCA_964640965.1 uncultured Actinomycetes bacterium
GAGGGCGTCGGCGACGCGGGGCTCGGCCAGGGCCGCCGCGGCCACGCGCTCCAGGCGCACGAGCGCCGCGTCGGGCCGGGCCCCGAGCGCCAGGGCCGGGGCCATGACGGGGAACACGTGCGCGAGCACCGCCCCGAGCCGGCTCGCCGGATCGACGAGCCGCCGCAGCACCTCGTAGGAGCCTGCGGGGTCCGCGAACCCGAGCCCCTCGAGCAGCTCGATCGTCGCCTCCCGGTCCACCCCCGGCCGGGGTGGGGCGGGCCCGGCGAAGGCCTCGAGGAGCGGGCGGTAGAACAGACGCTCGTGCAGCCCTCGGACGAGGGCGGTCACCCGCTCGTACTCGGCCGCGAGCGCGCCCGCGTCGGGCAGGCCCATCGAGCGGGCGAGGCGCGTGCGTGCGGCCGCGTCCTGGGGCAGCTCGTGGGTGCGCAGATCCCGGGCCATCTGCAGCCGGTGCTCGAGGGTCCGCAGGAAGCGGTACGCCTCGGCGAGCGCCTCGGCGTCCTCCTCGGCGACGTAGCCGTGGGCCGCGAGCGCCGCGAGCGCGCGCAGGGTGTTCGGCTCGCGCAGCCGCTCGTCGCGTCGACCGTGCACGATCTGCAGGAGCTGCACGGCGAACTCCACGTCGCGGATCCCGCCCCATCCGCGCTTGACCTCCGTGGCGGCGCGGCCGCGGGCCCGCACGTACTCCTCCAGGCGCACCTTCGTGCGGCGGACCTCGTCGATCGCGGCGGGCGGCAGGTGCTCCGGGTAGACGAACGGCGCGACCGCCTCGACGAAGGCCGCCCCAAGCTCCAGGTCCCCCGCGACGGGCCGCGCCCGGATCAGCGCCTGACGCTCCCAGACCGCGGCCTGCTCCGCGTAGTACGCGCGCATCGCCTCGAGAGAGCGGCTGAGCGCGCCGGCGCGCCCGCCCGGCCGCAGCGTGGGGTCCACCCGCAGCGCGATGCCCGCCTCGGTGGGTTGGGAGAGCAGCCGGATGAGCTCGGCCGCCCGGCGCTCGGCCTCCTCCTGAGGACCCGCGCCGGAGCCGGCGTGGACGAAGAGCAGGTCGACGTCGCTCGCGTAGTTGAGCTCGGCGCCGCCGAGCTTGCCGAGGGCCACGACCGCGAGCCCCTCGGGCGCGGCGACGCGACAGGCGAACGCGAGGCAGGTCTCCGCGACCGCGCTGATCTCCGCGACCACCTCCTCGAAGGGGGCGCCCGAGAGGTCCCGGGCCGCCACCCGCAGCATCGCCCTCCGTCGGAACCGCCGGAGCCCGTCCTCCGGCCCGAGGCGCGCGGCGTCGGCCGCGAGCTCGGCCTCGAGCTCCTCGCGCGAGCGCGGGCGCACGTCCGCGAGGGCGGCCGTCTCCTCGGGGTGGCGCACCAAGAGGTCCGCGGCGGCGGTGGAGAAGCCCAGGACCCGCACCGCGACCGGGAGCACGTCGGCGCGCTCGAGGATCGCCCGCGCCCGGGGGTCCTCCCCCACCCGCGAGAGCGCGACGCGCGCGAGCTCGGGGTCGGGCGCGGCCGCGAGGGCGCGGCCGAGCTCCTCCGGCGTCGAGACCTCGCGCACGTCGGCATCGTAGGGCCGGAAGTTCACGCGCGTGTAACCGAAGCGGCCCGCGGCTCGGGTAGCCTCGACGCCGAGCGACCCGGCCCGTGGAGCGGCCGCCGGGCCGCGGGACCGTCGAGCGAAGGAGCGATGCCGATGCCGCTGTCCGCCGAAGCCGAGTACGTCCTGCGCACCGTCGAGGAGCGCGGGATCCGGTTCATCCGCCTGTGGTTCACCGACGTCCTCGGGTTCCTCAAGGCCTTCACGATCACCTCGCAGGAGCTCGAGGGGGCCTTCGCCGAGGGGATGGGGTTCGACGGGTCCTCGATCGATGGGTTCTCGCGGATCGAGGAGTCCGACATGGTCGCCGTCCCCGACCCGAGCACCTTCCAGATGATCCCCTGGAGGACCGAGGCCCAGGTCGCGCGGATGTTCTGTGACGTGCTGAACCCCGACGGCACCCCCTTCGAAGGCGACCCGCGGTACGTCCTGAAGCGCCAGCTCCAGCGCGCGGCCGACCTCGGCTTCACGTTCTACGTCGGCCCCGAGCTCGAGTACTTCTACTTCCGCAGCCTCGAGGACCCCAGGTTCCTGGACCAGAGCGGCTACTTCGACGAGACGCCGCTCGACGTCGCGACGGACTGGCGCAAGCGCACCGTGGCGTACCTCGAGTCGATGGGGATCCCCGTCGAGTACGTCCACCACGAGGTCGCCCCGAGCCAGCACGAGATCGACCTGCGCTACGCCGACGCGCTCACGATGGCGGACAACGTCATGACCTACCGCCTCACGGTCAAGGAGGTCGCGCAGGAGTTCGGGATCTACGCCACGTTCATGCCGAAGCCGGTCATGGGCGTGAACGGGAGCGGGATGCACACGCATCAGTCGCTGTTCGCCGGCGACCGCAACGCGTTCTTCGACCCGGACGACGAGTACCACCTCTCGACGGTCGCCAAGCGCTACATCGCGGGGATCCTGGAGCACGCGCCCGAGATCACCCTCGTGACCAACCAGTGGGTGAACTCCTACAAGCGCCTCGTCCCGGGCTTCGAGGCCCCCGTGTACATCTGCTGGGCGCGCCGGAACCGCAGCGCGCTCGTGCGGGTGCCGATGTACAAGCCGGGCAAGGAGCAGGCCACGCGGATCGAGTTCCGCTCGCCGGACCCGGCGTGCAACCCGTACCTCGCGTTCGCGGTCATGCTCGCCGCGGGCCTCGACGGCATCGAGCGCGAGCTCGAGCTGCCCCCGGAGGCCTCGAACAACATCTACGAGATGACCGAGGAGGAGCGCCGCGCCGCCGGGATCCGCTCGCTCCCCGAGGACCTGTACGAGGCCATCGAGCTCGCCGGCCCGTCGAAGCTGCTGCGCGAGGCGCTCGGCGAGCACGTGCACGAGTTCCTGATCCGCAACAAGCGGGAGGAGTGGGACGCCTACAAGGCCTACGTGACGCCCTACGAGCTCGAGCGGTACCTGCCGATCCTCTAGCGACCCGCCCGCGCGGCGCACGGGCGGCGTCCCGGTGCGCCGGAGCGGCGGCTGGCGCGGAGGGCGCGGTGTCGGCTATCGTCGGCGCTCTCGGAGGAGCCACGGATGAGCGAGCAGAGCGAGCGGACGGACGAGGAGCGCGGGGAGCACGGGGAGGAGCTCACCCCCACCCTGGCCGAGGCGCGCCGGCGTCGGGCCGACCTCCACCACGCCCTCGTCGAGGTGGAGGAGGCGATCTCGGGCCCGGCCGTGGGCCGCGAGCCTTTGTGGACCCAGGAGGTCGTCGCGGCCCTGTCGAGGCTCCGCGAGACCATCGAGGAGCACATCGAGGTCACGGAGCGCACCGACGGCCTCTACGACGAGATCCTCCACAAGGCCCCCCGTCTGGCGACGGCGGTGCAGCGCCTCCGCGACGAGCACCCCGTCCTGCGGGACACCACCTCCGAGCTCATGGCGAAGCTGCGGACCACCCCGATCGGGACGACCTGGACGCTCGAGGACGCCCGCGACGAGGTCCAGCGCCTGCTCGGCCGCATCGTGAAGCACCGCCAGGCCGGCGCCGACCTCGTGTGGGAGGCGTACAACCTGGACATCGGCGGCCTCGAGTAGCCGCCTCGAGCAACCGCCCCACGCGGCGGACCGGAGGAGCCGCCCACGGACCGACGCGAGCCCGTCCGCGGGCGGGGATACCCTGTGCGCATGCGGATCGCGCTCGGGCAGGTGAACACCACCGTCGGCGACCTCGAGGGCAACGTCGACCTGCTCGCCTCCTGGGCCGCCCGGGCGACCGAGGCGGGGGCCGAGCTCGTCTGCTTCCCCGAGCTCGCGATCGCCGGCTACCCGCCCGAGGACCTCGTCCTGCGGCCGGAGTTCGTCCGCGACAACCTCGAGGCCCTGGACGAGCTCGCCCGCCGGACCGCCCACGGCTGCGCCGTCGTGGTCGGCTTCATCGACCGCAGCGAGCGGGGGGTGCACAACGCCGCCGCGCTCCTGCGGGAGGGGCGGGTCGTCGCCCGCTACCGCAAGATCAAGCTGCCCAACTACGGCGTGTTCGACGAGCGCCGGTACTTCGAGCCGGGCCGCGCCGGCTGCACGGTGGAGCTCGGCCACGCGCGCATCGGCCTGTCGGTGTGCGAGGACGCCTGGGCCCCGGGCCCGCCGTTCGACGCCTACGCGGCCGAGCGCGTGCGGCTCGTCGTGAACATCAACGGCTCCCCGTACCACCGCGGCAAGACCTCGGAGCGCCTGCGGGTCACGGCCGCGCGGGCCCGCGAGACCGGGGCGTGGATCGCCTACGTGAACGCCGTCGGCGGCCAGGACGAGCTCGTGTTCGACGGCGGGTCGATGCTCGTCGCGCCGACGGGCGAGCTCGTCCACGCCGCCACGATGTTCACCGAGGACCTCCTGCTCGTCGAGCTGCAGGACCTGCGCGGCGGGGGCACCTGGGCGGTCGCGACCGGTCCCGAGCGCGCCCCGTGGCCGACCGGCCCGGAGGAGGTCTACCGGGCGCTCGCCCTCGGCCTGCGGGACTACGTGCGCAAGAACGGGTTCGCGGAGGTCGTGCTCGGCCTCTCGGGCGGCATCGACTCGGCCCTCACGGCGACCCTGGCCGCCGACGCGCTCGGCGCCGGGGCGGTGCACGCGCTCGCGATGCCCTCGCGGTACTCCTCGCCCGAGAGCCTCGAGGACGCCGCCGAGGTCGCGCGGCGGCTCGGCATCCGCCTCGACGTCGTCTCGATCGAGGAGACCTTCGCGGCCTACCTGCGCGCCCTGGAGCCGCTGTTCGCCGGGACCGAGCCCGGGGTGGCCGAGGAGAACATCCAGGCCAGGATCCGCGGCAACCTGCTCATGGCGCTGTCGAACAAGCGCGGTGGTCTCGTCCTCGCCACCGGGAACAAGAGCGAGTACGCGGTCGGGTACTCGACGCTCTACGGCGACATGGCGGGCGGGTTCGCGCCGATCAAGGACGTCCCGAAGACGCTGGTGTACGAGCTCGCGCGCTGGCGGAACGCGCGCGGGGGAACGCCCCCGATCCCCGAGCGGGTGCTCACCAAGCCCCCCTCGGCCGAGCTGCGACCGAACCAGCGGGACACCGACTCGCTCCCCCCGTACGAGGTGCTCGACCCCATCATCGAGGCCTACGTCGAGCACGACCTCGGGCCCGAGGAGATCGTCGCCGCCGGCCACGACCCGACCGTCGTCGAGCGGGTGGTCGCGATGATCGACCGGGCCGAGTACAAGCGGCGCCAGGCCGCCCCCGGCATCAAGATCACGCCGCGCGCCTTCGGGAAGGACCGGCGGATGCCGATCACGAACCGGTACCGCCGCGACCGGCGGAGCGCCGCCCAGTGAGGCGCTCCGCCGGCGCGGCGGAGCTCAGACCAACTCCCAGGTGACGGTGACCGAGACCTGGGTCTCGATCGTCGGCGGCTCGATCGGCGGGGCCGCGCCCGCCGCCTCCGCGACGCCGTAGTCCCGGTACACCGGACCGGGGAACGGCGCGCCCGTCTCGGTCACGGACACGACGGCGCCGAGCCCGGCGCCCGAGGCCTCGGCGAGCGCGAGCGCCTTCTCGCGCGCGTCCGCGACCGCCTCGGCCAGGGCTCGCTCGACCCCGGCGCCCTCGTCGGACAGGCCGAACGCGATGCCGCTCGTGAGGTTCGCGCCCGCCTCGACCGCGACGTCGATCACGCGCCCCACGGCCTGCATCGAGCGGACGGTCACGCTCACCTGGTTCTCCGCGACGTACCCCTCGATCCCGATGCCGTTCGCGTCGTACTGGGGATACAGGCTCACCCACGCCGTGGCGATGTCGTCGGCCGCCACGCCCTCGGCGCGCACGGCGGCGATGACCTCGCGCATCCGGTTCGCGTTGTCGCGCATCGCGGCCTCCGCGGTCATGGCACGGGTCTGGACCCCGAGCGTCACCGTCGCCTCGTCGGGCTGCGAGCGGACCGTCGCCGCGCCCGAGACCGTCACCGTCCGCCGGGCCGTCTCCGGCCCGGGCGAGGCGTCCTGCGCGAGCGAGGGCAGCGCGAGCGCCACCGCCGCCCCGAGCGCGATCCCCGCGAGCGTGCCCTTCAGGTTCTGCTTCATCGCTCCTACCTCCGCGGGCCGGGTCGGCCCGCCTGCCCTCGGACGCGGGCCGGGTCGGCCCGCCTGCCGTCGGACGCTCCCGCGCGGGCCCGGGGTTCCCTACACTTCGGGGGGGCGGTAGCTCAGCCTGGTCAGAGCAGGGGGCTTTTAACCCTCGTGTCGCGGGTTCGAATCCTGCCCGCCCCACGTGGACGAGGCGGCCTCAGCCGTGCACCGCGGGCGCCGATACCTTAGGGTGCAACCATGCTGAGGCTCCTCGGGGTGACGTTGGCCGGCGCGATCCTGCTCGGGCTCGTCCTGCGCGGGCGGCTCGCGCGCCTGGCCGCCGTGCGGTTCCGCGCCCCGTGGCTCGGGCTCCTCGGGGTGGCGCTGCAGCTGCCGACGGTCTCGGGCACGGCGGGCGACCTGCTCCTGCTCGCCTCCTTCGGCTGCCTGCTCGCGGTCGTCCTGCTGAACGTCCGCCAACCGGGGTTCGCGCTGGTGCTCCTCGGCCTCTCGCTCAACCTCGTCGTCATCGGCGTCAACCGCGGGATGCCGGTCAGCCGCGAGGCCATCTTCGCCTCGGGCCAGGCCTCGACCCTGGCCGAGCTCCGCGGGACCGACTCGGCCAAGCACCACCTCATGGGACCGGAGGACCGGCTCACGTTCCTCGGCGACGTCATCGCGATCGGGCCCCCGATCCGTCAGGCCGTGAGCGCGGGCGACCTCGCCGCCCTCCTCGGCATCGGCTGGTTCGTCGTGGGCGCGATGCGCCGCCGCCCGGCGACCGCGCCGCTCGAGCCGGTCCCGGTCGAAGCCGACCCGCCGGCGCTCGAGCTGCTCGAGCCGACCGCGCCCCCCGTCGAGACGCTGGTGCCGACCGCGCACCCGCCCGAGGGAGCGCTCGCGCGCTACCGGCGGGTGCTGCGGCACCGTGACTTCCGGCTCCTGCTCGCGGCCCAGACCCTCACGATGATCGGCGACGTCGCCCTCGTGCTCGTGCTCGGCATCTGGGTGAAGTCCCTGACCGGATCGAGCGGCCTGGCCGGGTGGACCTTCGTGCTCTACACGGTGCCGGCGCTCGTCGTGCCGCTCGCCGGACCGACCATCGACCGCCTGCCGAGGCGCCGGGTCATGATCGCGACGGACCTCGTCACGATGGCGGTGGCGCTCAGCCTGCTCCTCGTGCGGGACGAGCGGACCGTCTGGCTGATC
This sequence comes from uncultured Actinomycetes bacterium, assembly GCA_964640965.1. GTDB lineage: Bacteria > Actinomycetota > UBA4738 > UBA4738 > HRBIN12 > HRBIN12. The sequence continues at coordinate 7,312 of CAZXJB010000002.1, forward strand.
TACGTCGTCGCCTTCCTCTACGGGGCGCTCCAGATCGTGTTCTTCGCGGCCCGCTCGGGCCTGCTCGTCTCGATGCTGCCCGCCGAGGACCTCGCGGAGGCGAACGGCATGCTCGAGTCGCTCCGCAACGGCCTGCGGATCGTCGGGCCCCTCGCGGGCGCCGGGCTGTTCTCGCTCTGGGGCGGCGGCGCCGTCGCGGTCCTGGACGCCTCGGCCTTCGTGCTCTCGGCCGCGATCCTCTCGCGGATCCGCGCCCGCGACCTCGAGCCCCCCGAGGGCCCACGGGAGAGCCCCCTCGCCGAGCTCACCGCCGGCGCCCGCCACATCGTGCGCACGATGGATCTGCGGCGGGTCGTCTTCTACACCGCGGCGGTGCTCATCGTGCTTGGGATCGTCGAGGTGGCGGTCTTCGGCCTCATCGACCAGGGACTTCGGCGGCCACCGGCGTTCCTCGGCGTCCTCTCGACGCTCGAGGGCGCCGGCGCGGTCGCGGGCGGGGTCATGGCCGCCGGGGTGATGGCCCGGCTCGGGGAGGTCCGTCTGGCCGCCGCCGCGATCGCCGGCTTCGGCCTCGCCGTGGCGCTCGACGCGACCGCGGTCCTGCCGATCGTCGTCGCCGGGTCCCTGCTCGTCGGCGTCTTCGTCGCCTTCTACTTCGTCGCCTACCAGACGCTGCTCCAGCGCCGCACGCCGGTCGACCTGCAAGGCCGCGTGTTCACCGCCTCCGAGGCCATCACGACCGCGCCCTACTCGATCTCGATCGGGATCGGGGCGCTGCTCATCGACGCGGTCGGGTTCCGCGCCCTGTACCTCGCCACGACGGCGGCCTGCCTGCTCGGCGGGGGGCTCCTGTACCGAGCGGCCTCGAGCTCGGGGGTCGAGGCTCGGCCCGAGCCGGGGCTCGCGGAGGGGCGCGGAGCGTCGGGTGAGCGTGAGGGAGGGCGCGAGCAGGGCCCCGAGGCGCGACCCGACGTCGCCGAGCTCGGGTAGCGTGCCAGGGTGCGCACGGAGCTGCTCCTCGGGGACCGCGGGAGCCGCCTGACGGTCCGGGTGGCGGAGACGCGGCGGGAGCGGATGCGGGGTCTGCTGGGGTCGGTGCCCCTCGCGCCCGGGACCGGGCTCCTCCTCGAGCGGACGCGCTCGATCCACACGGTCGGGATGCGCTGGACGATCACGGTGGGGCTCCTCGACCGCGACCTCCGGGTCCTCGCCGTGCTCCGGGTCCCGCCGAACCGGGTGGTGCCGCCTCGGCGCGGGGTCCGGCACGTGCTCGAGCTCGGGCCGGCGGCGGAGGCGGAGCTCATCGTCGGCGAGGTGCTACGGCCGGCGGGGGAACCGAGGCCGGCCGCCGCGTCAACCCGTTGACGGCTAGGAGGGGCTCGACGGGTCTCCCGCGTGAACCCCTTGCCTGGAACGACCGAGGTGTTTCCGGACAAGGGGTTCACACCCACGGCCGTCGGCGGGGCCGGGAGCCGTGAAGGGGTTGACGGCGGCCCTGGGAGCGGCGCGCGATCGGTGCGGCGCGCGATCGAGCGGCTGGCTAGGCCAGCGTGAGCTCGCTCGTGCAGTTGGGGCAGCGAGCCGCCGCGGACGGGATGTCGGTCGCGCAGAACGGGCAGGCCTTGGTAGTGACTGGCTCGTCCTCCTTCGGCGCCGGACGGTTGTAGCCCTTCACCACGAAGAACAGCACCAGAGCCACGATGACGAAGTGCACGACGGCCGTGAGGAACGACCCGTACGGGATCACGATCTGGCCGTCGCGCTTGACGCCGAGCCCATCGAAGGACACGGCACCGCCCGCGATGTAGCTGATCGCGCCGAGGATCACCTCGGTGAACGACATCACGACCGTGCCGAAGGCGACGCCCATGATGAACGCGACCGCGAGCTCGACCAAGTTGCCGCGCATGATGAACGTCCTGAACTCCTTGATCATGCTCATCCTCCTCGCGGAAGATCCCCATCGCCCGCGACGCGCGGCGCGTGATCCGTCGGCAGCCCCCCAGCAACGACCGCCCAGGCTACACGTCCTACCCCTGCCGCCGAGCGAGCTCCACCTGCTCCCCACCGCGTCAACCCGTTGACGGCTAGGAGGGGCTCGACGGGTCTCCCGCGTGAACCCCTTGCCTGGAACGACCGAGGTGTTTCCGGACAAGGGGTTCACACCCACGGCCGTCGGCGGGGCCGGGAGCCGTGAAGGGGTTGACGGCGGCCGCGCTATACTGGCCGCGCCCCCGGTGGGGGGTGCACCGCCCCCATCGTCTAGCGGCCTAGGATTTCGCCCTTTCAAGGCGGCGACACGGGTTCGAATCCCGTTGGGGGCACGACAACCGAAGAGCGCACGCGGCTGTGGAGGAGCCTGGAGTCCTCATCGCCCTGTCAAGGCGAAGATCGCGGGTTCGAAGCCCGTCAGCCGCGCGAGGGCGAGGTAGCTCAGTTGGCAGAGCACGCGGCTGAAAACCGCGGTGTCGGCGGTTCGATCCCGCCCCTCGCCACCTCCCCGATGCTCAGTTGAGGCCTTCGCGTCCCCGGACCTCGGCCCAGCGACCGAGCACGGCCTGGTACAGCTCGACGGGACGGCCGAGGTCGCCGGCGGCGAGCGCGGCGATCGCCTCCTGGATGTCCCGCACGCTCCGGTCGTCGTCCAGCTCGTCCCAGCTGAGGAACGCGCACAGGCCGCCGTAGTCGAGCTCGACGAGCGCGTGCGGGTCGAAGAGCGCGAGCCACTGGTGGAGCTCCACGATCGCTTCCGCCACCTGTCCGAGGTCGGTCCCCCGCAGGACCGGCACGGCGCGCTCGGCGCGGCGCATCGCGCGACGGGCGGTCGTGAGGTAGGACAGGTGGTGCCGGCCGTCCCGCTCGAGGATCCGGCGCTCCTCGTCGTCGAAGAGCACGAACCACCGGACCGGCACGTGCCACGGGCTCTGCATGAGGCTCGCCACCGCGGCAGGGTCCCGGCGGCGCAGGCGCCGGAGCTCGCGCCTGGCGCGCTTCACCAGGCCCGGAGTGAGGAACGCCTCGGACCCCTCGAAGGGCCGAGCCTCGGCGAAGGCGAGGATCCCCGCGAGGGTGCGCATGCGCGTGCGGAGCGGACAGACGTAGTAGGCGCCGTCGAGGAGCTTCACGTACGCGCCCTCGTCCTCGGCCGGCACGAGGAGCCCCAGCCCCGAGCCGGCCGAGACCTGTCGGTACAGCGGCAGCGGCGGGCGGACCATGCCGCCCGCGAGGATGTAGCGCTCCCAGCGCGCGCGCTCGACCGCGGGGAACGCCTCGAGCGGCTGGTACACGCGCAGCTCGGCCGAGGGGACCATGGCGCCCGAGTCTACCTGCCTCCGCAGCGTCGCCTCTGTGGGCACGGCGGCGAGCACGGCCCGTTCGCGCCCCTACGATCGCGAGCGGCGGCGCGAGAGGCCGAGGGAGATCAGCAGGAGGATGAGGGAGGGCACGTAGAGCCAGCCGACCGAGGCGGCCGCGAGGGCGGATGCGAGCGTCAGGAGCACCGCGGCCGCGACGAGCGCAGCTTGCCGGTCGGAGCGGGCCACCGTGAGTGCGGAGGCCAGCGCACCGGAAACCAGGACCAGGGAGTTCAGGGGATCGAACCCGGGACCGTTGACCACCACGAGGATCAGTAATGCGACCGTGACGACCGCCGCCAAGGCGCCAGCGGACAGCGCGACCGCCCTGGCCGACCCCCTCACCCCCAGCATCCTCGCCCCCCTCTCTCAGCGTCCTCCGCGGCACGCACCGGCCGCCCGCGGATCTCCCGCGGGCATCACTCGGACGGTGACGCGTTCCGGGTGAGAGCGGTACACGACCCGGTGCTCGGTGAGAGGCACGGCTTGCTACCTGACCCCCCCGCCGGGTCCGTCCACGCCGTGTCGCTCGTGATCTCGGGTGTAACCCATCCGTCCCCAGGGGGCTTGGATGCGCCGGGCGCCGAAACACCCTTGATCTCGATGGACTCGATGATGAGACGACAAGCTTCATCGAAGCTCGTCGTGACGCTCACCGAGCCGACGTCCGGATCCGACACATCGGTCCGCACGCCAAGCCCGCCACCGGGGAGCACGCACGACCCACCCGCATCTGGGATCGCGCCGACGTCGAGCACTTGGCCCTCGTGCACCGACATCCTGCCTGACCGCGGTCCGCCCGTCTGCACGTAGACGGTTACCCCCTTCATGTCAGGCGCCGCATCCACGGCCCCCCGGACGGGCACTGCGGTGAGCGCTGTGCCGATCAACGCGACACAGGCCCCAGCGGCTGCGGCGATCCACCTCCGCATGCCGACCACCCCCCTTCACGGTTCCACTTTGACACTACGTCCCCCCGAGCCTGTCAAGCGTCAGGCTGGCCGCGCACCGATGCCCAAGGACCCCAGGATGCGGCTTGGGTCGCGATGCGACCCGATGTGTGAAAGGCCGGAACGGGTAGCATCCGCGGAAACGTGGCCGGGTGGGGTACATGGCAGGATGAGCACAGCCGAGCCGAACGACGGGTTCCCGACGCTGCGGTGCCTCGCGCCCGACGGCTCCCCCGTGGGGGACACCGACGTCGGGCTCTCGGAGGAGGAGCTCCGCGGGCTCCTGCGCTGGATGCTCCTCGCCCGGCGCCTGGACCGCGAGTGCATGGCGCTCCAACGCCAGGGCGAGCTCACGGTCTACCCGCCCTTCGAGGGGCAGGAGGCGGCCCAGGTGGGGAGCGCCGCGGCGCTCGGGCCGCGGGACATGGTCTTCCCCTCGTTCCGGGAGCTCGCCGCCGCGATCGTCCGCGGCGTCGACGCCGTCACCTACCTGCAGTACCACCGCGGGACCTGGCACGGCGGCCCGTACGACCCGATCGCGACCGGGTTCGCGCCGATCTGCGTCCCCGTCGCCACGCAGATCGTGCACGCCGTCGGGTGGGCGCTCGGGGCCAAGCTCGACGGCCGCGACGCGTGCGCGCTCGCGTACTTCGGCGACGGCGCGGCCTCCGAGGGCGACTTCCACGAGGCGGCGAACCTCGCCGCGGTCTTCCGGGTCCCGGCGGTGCTCCTCTGCCAGAACAACGGCTGGGCGATCTCGGTGCCCTCGCGCGAGCAGTTCGCGGCACCGATCGCCGCCCGCGCGGCGGGCTACGGCATGCCAGGGGTCCGCGTGGACGGCAACGACGTGCTCGCGGTCTACCGGGCGACGCGGGAGGCGGTCGAGCGGGCCCGCGCCGGCGAGGGCCCGAGCCTCATCGAGGCCCTCACCTACCGGGTCGGGCCCCACACGACGGCCGACGACCCCTCGCGGTACCGGGACGAGGCCGAGGTCGAGCGCTGGCGGGCGCTCGACCCGATCGAGCGGTACCGGCGGTACCTCGAGCGCTCCGGCCTCGCCGACCCCGGGTTCGCCGCGGCGTGCGAGGCCGAGACCGAGGAGTGGGTCGGCCGGGTCCGGGCCGAGCTCGTCGCGCTCGGGGCGCCGCCCGCCTCGGAGGTCTTCGACCACGTCTTCGCCGACCCCCCGGCGAGCCTGCTGCGGCAGCGGGCGGAGGCGCTCGGCGATGCCTGAGGTCACGATGGTGGCCGCGCTCAACGCGGCGCTCCGGGACGCCCTCGCCGCCGATCCCCGCGTGCTCGTCTTCGGCGAGGACGTCGGGGAGCTCGGGGGCGTGTTCCGGGTCACCCAAGGACTCCAGGAGGCGTTCGGGCGCGAACGGGTCTTCGACACGCCGATCTCCGAGTCCGGCATCGCGGGGATGTGCGTCGGCCTGGCGATGGCCGGCTGGCGCCCGGTCGCCGAGATGCAGTTCGACGGCTTCAGCTACCCCGCCCTCGACCAGATCATCAGCCACGTCGCGAAGTACCGGGAGCGGACGCGGGGCCGCGTGGGGATGCCGGTCACGATCCGGATCCCATCCTTCGGCGGGATCCGGGGCAAGGAGCACCACGGCGAGAGCCCGGAGACGTACTACGTCCACACCGCCGGGCTGAAGGTCGTCGCGCCCTCGGACCCGCTCGACGCGTACCGACTGCTGCGGCTCGCGATCGCCGACCCCGACCCGGTCATCGTGCTCGAGGCGAAGTCCCGCTACTGGTCGAAGGCCACGGGCGAGCTCACGACCGACGGCCCGGGCATCGGCCGGGCGCGCGTGCTGCGCGAGGGCTCCTCGTGCGTGCTCGTCTCCTACGGCGCGATGGTGGCCCGCTGCCTCGAGGCCGCGGCCGCGCTCGAGGCCGAGGGCATCTCCTGCACGGTCCTCGACCTGCGCTCGCTCTCACCCCTGGACCTCGAGACGCTCGGCGAGGCCGTGCGCGCCGTCGGCCGGGCGGTCGTGGTCCACGAGGCCCCGCTCACGCTCGGCCTCGGCGCCGAGGTCGCGGCCCGGATCATGGAGGAGGCCTTCGACCACCTCGAGGCCCCGGTCCGCCGCGTGACGGGCTTCGACGTGCCGTACCCGCCCGCCTCGCTCGAGGGGGTCTACCTGCCGAGCGTCGAGCGGATCGCCCGCGCGGTCAGGGAGGTCGTGGCGTACTGATGGCCGAGCGCGTCTTCCGCCTGCCGGACCTCGGCGAGGGTCTCGAGGAGGCCGAGATCGCGAGCTGGCTCGTGGCCGAGGGGGACGAGGTCGCGCTGAACCAGCCCCTCGTCGAGGTCGAGACCGCGAAGGCCGTCGTCGAGATCCCCTCGCCGGTCGCCGGGCGCGTGACCCGGCTCCACGCCGCCGTCGGCCAGGCGATCCGGGTACGTGAGCCGCTCGTCACGTTCGAGGCCGAGGAGGCGGGCGGGGGCGCCGGGGCTCCGCTCCCGGGGCCCCGGCGCGACGCCGGAACGGCCGAGCCCACCACCGGAGGGCACGGCGTCGCGCCGCCCGACCCGCTCCGCCCCGGCGCCCCCGCCGCTGCCACCCCCGCGGTCCGCGCGCTCGCCAAACGCCTCGGCGTGGACCTCGCGTCCGTCCGCGGTACCGGCCCCGGCGGGCGCATCACGCGGGAGGACGTCGAGGCCGCCGCCCGCACCGCCGGGCCCGGGGCCGGCCCCGAGGCGGAGGCCGTCGCCCCCGCCGCGGCCGAGGTCGAGGTCCTTCCGATCTCGCCCGTGCGCCGCGCGATCGCCGAGAACCTGGCCCGGGTCGTCCGCGAGGTGCCCCAGGTCACGACCTGGCGCACGGTCGACTGCACGGCGCTCGAGGCCTTCCGCGCCGAGCTCGGCCTCTCGCCCCTGCCGATCCTCGTGCGGGCCCTCGCCGAGATCTGCCGCGACCACCCCTTCTTGAACGGCTCCTACCGGGCCGACCTCGGCGAGATCCACCTGCACCGCCGGGTCCACGTCGGCATCGCCACGGACACCGAGCGCGGCCTCCTCGTGCCCGTCGTCCGGGACGTCGGCGCGCTCGGCATCGGCGAGGTCGCCGCGGAGATCGCGCGGCTGGCCGAGGCCGCCCGCGCCGGCCGCCTCGCCCCCGCGGACATGGCGGGCGGCACGATCACCGTCACCAACACCGGCTCCTACGGCTCGGAGGCCGGCACGCCCATCCTCAACCCGCCGCAGGGAGCGATCCTCGCGCTCGGCGCCATCCGGCCCCGGGCGCTCGTCGTCGAGGGACGCGTCGAGGCCCGTCCCGCCTGCACCCTCAGCCTCACCTTCGACCACCGCCTCCTCGACGGGGCCACCGCGGGCCGGGCGCTCGGCGCCCTCGTCGACCTCCTCGAGGACCCCGAGCGCCTGCGGGCGCTGCCCCGCTGAGCCGTCCGATAGGCTTACGGCCCCATGGAGCGACGGAACCTGGTCTCGCCCACCGACGTCGGCAAGCGCGTGTCGTTCCAGTTCGAGCTGCCGAACGGCTTCGTCGGGGAGGCGGTCGGCACGCTCGAGTACTACGACGAGGAGGCCGAGACCTACGTGGTCCGTCGCCGGGACGGCTCGCTCGCGCGGGTGCCGCGCCGAGGCGTCCGGTTCGGCAAGGTCGTAGCGGGCTGACCCGGCCCGCGCGTTCGCACGGGAGGTGTTCCATGAGCGACGAGCTGCCCACCGCGTTCATCCGTCTCCGCCTCGGCTCCGAGGACGCCCACTACGGCGGCGGCCTCGTGGCCGGCGCGACGCAGCTCAAGATCATCGGCGACCTCATCACCGAGCTCGCCATGCGCTACGACGGCGACGAGGGCCTGTTCCGGGCCTACGAGTCGGTCGAGTTCCTCGCGCCGCTGTACGCGGGGGACTGGATCGAGGCCAAGGGACGGATGATCCGGGTCGGCAACACCTCGCGCACGTGCGAGTTCGAGGTCTGGAAGGTGGGGCAGGCCCGCCCCGACATCTCCCCCTCGGCGGCGGAGTTCCTGGACGAGCCGATCCTCACCTGCCGCGCGGTCGGCACGACGGTCGTGCCCAAGGAGCACCAGCGCTTCCCGCACTGAAGCGGACCGCGGGTCTCAAGGCCCGGCCCCCTGGTCGACGCCGTGGTCGATCCCGCTCAGCACGATGACGGGCGGAAGACCGGTTCTCGGGTTCGTTCCTGCCAGCGTGAAGTCCCACACGATGGCGGCTCGATACGTCTGTCCGTCGGCCGACTCGACGGGGCGAACGAGGGGGAAGCTCGCAGTCCAGCGGCCCTCGCTCTTCGGACCCATGCCCCAGGCCACGCAGCCTTCGGGATCGATCTCGAAGACGCTCAGCAGCTGGCGCTCCCACGACAGGCGCTCGGCCCGTTCCTCGACGAGCCTGGCCGCCACCGCGCAGACCTCCGGGTACGCCTCGCCCGTCCCCGGCGTCGGAGGAGGCTCGAAGCCCGGCGGCAGCTCGGCGCAGACGTAGGCGTCCGGTCGCTCCGGCGAGTACGGGACGCACCCGGGCGGGGCCTCACCGTCCGTGACCCAGGTGGCCCTCTCGGTCGCGCCCGGCGAAGGCCGCGCGCCCTCGACGTAGTAGACGGGCTGGTCGCTGGAGGAGGGCCCAGGGCCCGCGTCGGCCGCTCCGAGGGCTCGGACGGCGGCGGCACCGCCACCTGCGATCACCACCGCGGCGCCCCAAAGGATCGCCACCCGTGAGAGACGCACCGTGCTCGCCTCATGCTCAAGATACCCCCCCCGCGGTGGCGTCAACCCTGGAGCTGCGTGACCGCGCATGTCCGCGGACCTGCCGACGGGGTGCTCCCGGAGCGCCGGCCGGAGCCCTCACCGACCGTCCACCCCAACGCGGAGGCCGAGGGCACCACGAGAGGGATGCAATCATGCCGGCCGGTCCAGCGTGCGGAGGAGGTCGAGCAGGTCCTCGACGTTGAAGGGCTTGGCCACGAACGCGTCGGCGCCGAGCTCGGCCGCCTTGGCGCGGTCCCGCAGGCTCGCCCGGGCCGAGACCACCACCACCCGCGGGCGCTCCTGCTCGGGCAGGGCCTGGAGCTCCTCGAGCACGCTCCAGCCGTCCATCACGGGCATCATCACGTCCAGCAGGACGAGGTCGGGGCGGTGCCGGCGGATCTCCTCGAGGGCGGCCCGGCCGTCGCGCGCCTCGAGGGTCTGGTAGCCCTCGGCCTCGAGGCTGAACCGGAGCATCCAGACGACCTGGGGCTCGTCGTCCACGACGAGCACGCTCGTGGCGGTCGCGGTCTGCATCGTCCGCATCAAGGTATCGGCACGCCACGCCCGCGCGGTACCCGCCCGATGGGCGGTTCCGGATGGACGGAGGGACTCCCCCGACCGAGGGGATCGGGACCACCGCGGGCGAGGCTCACCTAGCCCGCGCTGGGAAGCCCGCGGGGGCCGGGGCCGCCCGCCAGCGGCGTGATCAAGACCGGCACCCCGTGCGGCGATCCCAGCTCGAGCGCCCAATCGCGCGCGCCTCAGGACGCGGGGCTCAGGAGGTGAAGGTGACGCCGGCGCCGGGTCGGACCGAGCCGATCAGGTCGGACGGGACCCCGGCCGCGGCGGCGCGCTCGCGGACCTCGTCCGCGCGCTCGGCGGGCACCACCAGCACCATCCCGACCCCGAGGTTGAAGGTGGCGCGCAGGTCCTCCTCGCTCGCGCCCGCGGCCTCGCGCACCAGGTCGAAGATCGGCGGCACCGGCCAGGACCCCGGGCGGACCTCGGCGCCCAGCCCCTCGGGCAGCGCCCGCGGCAGGTTCTCGGGGAGGCCCCCGCCGGTCACATGGGCGGCGGCGTGCACGAGCCCCTCGCGCGCGAGCGCGAGCACGAGCGGCGCGTAGATCCGCGTCGGCTCGAGGAGCTCGTCGGCGAGGGACCGGCCGAGACGCGGCAGGACGTCCTCCAGCCGGTAGCCCGCCTCCTCGAGCAGTGCCCGGCGCACGAGCGAGTACCCGTTCGCGTGCAGGCCGCTCGAGCGCAGGCCGACGAGCGCATCGCCCTCGCGGACCCGGTGCGGGCCGAGCAGCGCGCCCTCCTCGACCACGCCGACGCAGAACCCGGCGAGGTCGAACGCGTCGGGCTCCATCACGCCGGGGTGCTCGGCGGTCTCGCCGCCGAGGAGCGCACAGCCCGCGCGGCGGCAGCCCTCGGCGACCCCGGCCACGATCTCGGCCACGCGCTCGGGCACCACGCGGCCGACCGCCAGGTAGTCGAGGAAGAGCAGCGGCTCGGCGCCGGTGCACACGACGTCGTCGGCGCACATCGCGACGAGGTCGATGCCGACGGTGTCCAGGCGCCTCGCCAGGCGCGCGACCTCGAGCTTGGTCCCGACGCCGTCGGTCGCCGCGGCCAGGTACCGCCCGGGCGCGATCTCGAACAGGCCGGCGAAGCCGCCGATGCCCTCGCGGACCTCGGGACGGCTCGCACCGCGGGCCACCTCGGCGATCCTCGCGACGGCCTCGGCCGCGGCCGCGAGGTCCACGCCCGCCCGGCGGTAGGCCTCGCTCATCTCAGGACTTGGCCGGGTGCTCGAGGAGGAACTTCCCCGCGTGCTCGGGGATCTCGACGGGGTACTCGCCGTCGAAGCAGGCGCGGCAGAGCTCGCCCGGCGCGGAGCCCGTGGCCTCGATCATCGCCTCGAGCGAGAGGTACCCGAGGGAGTCCGCCCCCACGTACTGGCGGACCTCCTCGACCGAGAGGTCCGAGGCGACGAGCTCGGCCCGCGTGGACATGTCGATGCCGTAGAAGCAGGGCCAGCGGATCGGCGGGCACGTGATCCGCGCGTGGACCTGGGCGGCGCCGGCCTCGCGCAGGGCCTGGACGATCTGGCGCGTCGTCGTGCCGCGGACGATCGAGTCGTCGATCACCGCCAGGCGCTTGCCGCGGATCGCCTCGGGGATCGGGTTCAGCTTCAGCTTCACCCCGCGCTCGCGCAGCGACTGCGAGGGCTGGATGAAGGTCCGTCCGACGTACCGGTTCTTGATGAGCCCCTCGCCGTAGGGGATGCCCGAGACCTCCGAGTAGCCCTGGGCCGCCGACATCGCCGTGTCCGGCACCGGCACGACGAGGTCGGCCTCGGCCGGCGCCTCGCGCGCGAGGCGCCGGCCGAGCTCGCGCCGCACCTCGTGCACGGTCCGGCCGCGCAGGATCGAGTCGGGCCGGGCGAGGTAGACGTACTCGAACACGCAGAGCGCCCGGCGCGGGCTCTCCGCGAATCGCCGGGAGGCGAGGCCGCGGTCGTCGATGCGGACGAGCTCGCCCGGCTCGACGTCGCGCACGAAGGAGGCGCCCACGATGTCGAGCGCGCAGGTCTCCGAGGCCACGACGAACCCGCTCGGCAGGCGCCCGATCGCAAGCGGCCGCAGCCCGAGGGGATCGCGGGCCGCGAAGAGGCTCCGCTCGTCCATCCCGACGAAGCAGAAGGCGCCGCGCAGCTCGGGGAGCACCTCCAGGAAGGCCCCCTCGAGCCCCCCGTCCAGGCGCTCGGCGAGGAGCGTGGCCACGAGGTCCGAGTCGGTGGTCGCCCCCCCGCGGCGGCCGACGCGCTCGGCGAGCTCGAGGGTGTTCACGAGGTTCCCGTTGTGGCCGAGGGCGAGCGAGCGCTGCCCGTCGGTCTTGAACGCGGGCTGGGCGTTCTCCCAGGTCGTCGAGCCCGTGGTCGAGTAGCGCACATGCCCGATCCCGACATCGCCCTGCATCGTGGCGAGCGTGGCCTCGTCGAAGACCTGCGAGACCAGCCCGAGCTCCTTGAACACGAGCAGGTGCTCGCCGTCGGAGACCGCGATCCCGGCCGACTCCTGCCCGCGGTGCTGGAGCGCGAAGAGCCCGAAGTACGTGAGGCGAGCGACGTCCTCACCCGGGGCCCACACCCCGAACAGGCCGCACGCTTCCTTGGGACCCTCGCCGCCACCCACCGGTGCGCCGATGGTAGCACCGCCGAGCAGGCGGCCCTGACCGCGGACGGCTCGCCTACCCGGCCCGGGAGGCCTCGCCGAGGCCCTCGGCCACCCACTCGCCCTCGGCGGCCTCGAGGCGGTCCCGCCAGGTGCTGCTCGTCGCGAGCAGCCCGAAGAACGCGGCGCGGCTGCGCTTGCCGGGGGCGTTCTCCGGCACCTCGGGGACGCCCTCGTAGAGCGTGCCGAGGTACGCGCGGAGGGCGTTGATGGCCTCCGAGCAGATCTGCGAGACCCTGGCCTCCGTCACCCCGAGGTCCTCGGCGATCTCGCGGAGCATCTCGCCGCCGAGGTAGTAGCGCTCGATCACGGTCCGCTGGGTCGGAGGGAGGTTCCGCACGGCGGTGCGGAGGGTGCCGATCAGCTCGCGGCGCTCGAGCGCCTCCTCGGGCAGGATCTCGGAGCTCGTCTCCTGGATCTGCTCGGCGAGCGAGCCGTCCTCGTCCTCGTAGGAGTGGTCCAGGTGCAGCAGGGTCGCGCGCTCCACCGAGGCGCGCAGCTCGCGGAGCTCCTCCACCCCGATCCCGAGCTCGGCGGCGATCTCCTCGTCCCGGGCGGCGCGCCCGTGGCGCTCCTCCAGCCGCTCCTCGACGCGACGCAGGTCTCTCGCGCTGCGGCGGAGGGCGCGGGCGGCCCAGTCGCGGTCCCGGGTCGAGTCGATGATCGCCCCGCGGATCCGCACCATGGCATATCGCGGGAAGGGGACGCCCATCTCCGGCCGGTAGCGGTTGGCGGCCTCCACGAGCCCGCGGGCCCCGGCGTTCCAGAGCTCCTGTCGGTCGACGTGCCGCGGGTAGCGGGCTGAGACCTGGTTCACGACGTGCTGGACGAGGTCGAGGTTGGCGAGGATCAGCGACTCCGGCGTCGCGCCGTCGGTGGCTCCGGTCGCGACGTGACCGCGAAGGTTCCGCTCCACGGGTCCCCCCTCGTTGCTCGGAACTCACCTACCCCGCGCGGGATACCCGCGCGTGATGCAAGAGGTATCGGGTTCCCCGAGGAGGGCGTTGATGAGCGGAAACCCCTCAAAGCCTCCGTGCGGAGCCTCCGTGCCACGCAGGGACCACCCACGGCTCCGACGGTGCCGCTCGCGCACATCCCCCAGGAGAGGGAGGGCGGCGAGCTCGCCGCGGAGCCGCCGGGACGAGCTCGCCGCCCTCGCTTCAGCGGCGCCAGGGTCCGCCGACGGGACCAGCGTATGGACGCCCTCGGCGCGATCGGCGGGGTCCTCGGGCGGGTGGAGCAGATCGAGGCGATGGCGGCGAACCTGGCCTCGAGCTTCGCGACCGCGCTCGCGCAGGCAGAGCGGACCCTCGCCCTCGCCCCGACACGAGCGCTCGCGCCCGCGCCAAGGGGCCTGCTCCCCGACACGGGGTCGTACGGCGTCTCGACCTCGGGTCCGCCGCTGCCCGAAGGCCTCACGCCCGAGCTCGTGTCCTGGCGCGGCGTTATCCTGAACCCCGCCGCGATGGCGAGCCTCCAGGAGGCCTCGCGCTCCCTCGGTTCCCCGATCCGCGTCACCGACTCCTACCGCAGCCACGCGCAGCAGGCGGCGGCCTACGCGCGCAAGCCGGGCCTCGCCGCGCCACCGGGCTCGAGCTACCACGAGCGGGGGCTCGCGATCGACGTGGACGGGGATGCCTACGGCGGCTACGCGAGCGCGGCGTTCCGGCGCGTGGTCGAGGTCTTGGAGTCCCTCGGGTGGCACCGCTTCGACCCGCAGGGCGAGCCGTGGCACTTCTCGTACCTGGTGACCGGCTGAGGCGGCCGGCGGGCTTCAGCCGTCCGACGGAGCCTGCGGCTTCCGCGCCCGACGGAGCACCGGGGAGTCGCGGTCGGCGGAGGCCACGGCCGCCGCGTTCTCCCGCATGACCTCGAGGTAGACCTCCTCGCGGTGCACGCTCACGGACCTCGGCGCGTCGATCCCGAGGCGGATGTGGTCGGGCCGGACCTCGAGGACGGTCACGACGATGTCGTTGCCGATGATGATGGACTCGCCCTGCTTCCGAGACAGGACCAGCATCAGCCCGCCACCAGCTTCACCGGGGCCCGCACCGGGTAGCTCGAGTCCGACAGGATGACCTGCCGGCCCCGCCTCGTCTCGGCGTTCACCACGAACGGGGCGAGCAGGTTCAGGTACACGGTCTCGCGCTCGGCGTCGAGCGTCACCGCGCAGAAGACGATCGCGTCCTCCCGGCGCTCGATCCCGAGGGACGCCCGCTCCAGCTCCGACAGCTCCGGCGCGTAGTCCGGGAAGAAGAGCCAGGGCACGGTGACGAGGAGGGCGACCTCGGGCTCATCGAGGCTCTGCAGCAGCTGGAAGACCGAGTCCTCCGCGACCTCGACGAGGACGAACCGGCGCGAGCCCGGGAAGCCCGGGATCCCGTCCTCGAAGGTGAGGACGTGCTCCTGTCCGATCAGATCCCGTTCGCTCGTCAGCGTCGCCACCCGGCCCCCTCGGTCGCCCCAGGTTAGCGCAGGAAGTCCACGAGCGAGGGCTGGAGGACCTGGGACATCGCTCCGAGCGTCGCCCGGTAGGCGACCTCCTGGAGCTGGAGCTCCATGACGGCCTCGGCGAGGTCCGCGTCCTCGATGCCCGAGAGCTCGCCGGTCAGCGCCAGCTGCTCGTCGGCGAGCCGAGCCTGCGCCCGCTCGATCCGGTTGCCGGCGGCCCCGATCTCGGCGAGCCCGTCGAGCACCCGGCCGAGGGCCGCGTCGACCTCGCCGATGGCCGCCCCCACCGCTCCCGCGTCGCCCGCCGTCACGAGCGAGGCGAGGTCCTCGAGCATCGTGAAGACGTCCCGCCCGGCGGTGAACCCGAAGACCTCGTCGGCCGTGACGCTCACCGTCACGTCCTCGCCGTCCCCGACGCGACGCACCACGCGTGTCCCGTCGCCGGTGTACGTCCACGTCCCGCCCACGTTCGTCACCGCCGGCGAGGTGGCCGTCCCGGCGAACAGGCCCTGCTCGCCGTTCCGCGCATTGGCGATGGCCACGAGCCCGTCCCGGATCGACCCCAGCTCCGCGGCGATCGCCGCCCGCTCGGTCGGCGAGGTCGTGGAGGCGGCGCGCACGGCGAGCTCGCGGGCCCGCTGGAGGCTGTCCGCGGCCGCGCGCAGCTGCGAGTCCGCGAGCGCGACCCAGGTCGCGCCGTCCTGCGCGTTGCGCGCGTGCTGCTCCTTGGCCCGCTGCAGGGCCCGCAGGCCGAGCACGCTGCTCATCCGACCAGGATCGTCCGACGGTCGACGCACGACCTTGCCCGACGACAGGCGCACCTGCGCCGCCTGGAGCTGGGCCAGGCGGACGCGCAGGCGCTCCAGCGAGTCCTGCACGAGCATCCCCTGCGTGATGCGCATCCTGTGGCTACCTCCCCACGAGACCGGTCCGGTTGATCAGCACGTCGAGCGCCTCGTCGACGACGCTCATCAGGCGCGCCGCCGCGTCGAAGGCGTGCCGCGCCTCGATGAGCGCGGTCATCTCCTCGTCGAGCGAGACCCCGTGCTCGCCCTGGCGCGCGAGCTCCGCCGCGGCCGTGAGCTGCCGCTGGGTCTCCGTCGCGCGAAGGGCTCCGGCGACGGTGGCGCCGAGGCCCACCGCGAGGGCTCGCGCGGCGCCCCCCAGCGTGTCGGTGCCGCCCGAGGCCGCGAGGGCGGTCCGCAGGCCTGCGAGGGCTCGGGCGTTCTCGCCGTTGAAGGCGGGGAACGGCGGTCCCGGCTGCGAGGAGGCCGCGAGCTGCGACGGGTCGGAGATCGCGACCTGCAGCGTGCGGGCCGCGTCCCCCGGCGTGTACGAGAGCAGCGCTCCGCCGGGGGTCGAGTCCGAGACCCAGCCGGCCTGGTGCTGGGCGTTCAGCGCCTCGGCGAGGTCCTGGGCGAAGGCGTCGAGATCCGCACGGAGGCTCGGGAGGTCCTCGAGCAGGAAGCGGCGATACCCCCCGATCTCGCCCCCGGGCGCGAGGCTCGCGCCGGTCGCCGCATCGACGAGATCGAAGGAGGCTGTGAGCTGGACCGTCGTCGCGACGGTCCCGTCGACGAGCCCCATGCCGCCCACGCTCACACGCACCGTCCCGTCCTCCTGCGGGATCGCCCGGGCTCCGATGAGCACGGCCAGCCGGTCCACCAGGGCGTCGCGCTGGTCGAGGAGGGTCCCGTCCGGCTGCCCGGTGGGCGTGGCCACGATCGCGCGGTTCACGTCCGCCACCGACCGCAGGAGGTCGTTCACCTCGTCGACGCGCGTCTGCAGGGTGGTCGCGGCGTCGCGCTCGAGGGCGTCCCAGGCGCCCGCGACCGCCCGGATCCGAGCGGTCACGTCCCGCAGGGCGTTCAGGACGGTGATCCGGGTCCCGGAGCTCGTCGGAGAGAGCGCCAGCTCCTCGAAGGCCGCCCAGAGCTCGGCGAGGGGCGCGGAGATCCCCTGGTCGGGCTCGGCCAGGGCGGCCTCGGCCCGCTGCAGCAGCTCGGCTCGCACCGACAGCTGCCCCAGGAGATCCTGGCCGCCCCGGACGCGGGCATCCAGGAACAGGTCTCGCGTCCGCGCGATGGCCGCGACGTCCACCCCGCCCCCCATCCACCCCTCGGCGCTGAGGTAGGAGGGCGCGGGGACGAGCTCCACGCGCCGGCGCGTGTACCCGGGGGTCGCCGCGTTCGCCACGTTCCCGGCGGCGGTGTCGATGCGGACCCTCGCCGCCCGCAGGGCCGTGAGCGCCGTGTTCAGCGAGACGAAGTCGGCCACCCGCCCTCAGAGCTCCCGATCGACGCGGGCGGGCCTCGGGACGACCGGCTCCCGACGACCCGAGGGGTCGTAGGTGTCCCCCACCTCGTCACCGACGAGGGCGTCGAGGTTCTCGCGGACGTGCTCGGCGGCGGCCGCCGCAACCCGGCGGTTCTCCGCCGCGACCTCCTCAATCTCCTCGACGAGCTTGCGGAAGCCATCGCGGTGCTCCCGGAACATCGTGGCCGCCGGCTCCGGCGCGTGCTCGGCGAGGTAGGAGAGGCTGAGCCGCTCCGCCGGCACCCCCCACTCCTCCGCCAGGCGCGCGACGGCGGTCGCCCGCAGCAGCTCCGCCTCGCGCAACCGCTCGATCGCGATCTCGACCTCACCGAGGGCGGGGGTCACGAAGGCCCGCGCGTCGGCAGCGAGCACCAGCCGCGCCGTCACGAGCTTGAACAGCAGGAACTCCAGGAGGTGCCGCTCGGCCCAGAGCCGCTGCATGAGCTCGTGCAGGCCCTCGGAGGGAGGATGCCGGCCCATGTCAGCCCCGTCGGCCGGTCGGGGACGGTCTGAAGGGGTCGCCGTGGGCCTTCCGAGCTCCGCCGTTCGGCCGCTCCACGGAGCGGCCGGAGTAGGGTACGGTGGACGGTGGGTCCGCCTCGCGGGCCGGTGCGCGGGGTCCGGGCGTCGATCGGGGGTGATCGCAACGCCGAGGAGAGGCAGGTCCGATCGTCCGGGCGATGCGGCCGCCGAAGGAACCCCCGAGGCGGAAGCCCGGGACGAAGGCGAGGTGGAGCGGCTCCGTGCGGAGCTCCGCCGCCTGACCGAGGAGATCGGGTTCCTCCGCCTGCAGCTCGACACGCTCACGACGATCGACCCGACGACCGGCCTCCTCAACCGGAACGGCTTCGTCGAGGCCATCGAGATGGCGCTGCAGCGCCTCGACCGTCTCGCGGAGCCCTTCGCGCTCACCGGTGTGTACCTGCCCGGGCTGCCCGAGCTCATGGCCCCCGACCCCGACCGGGCTCCCGAGGTGCTCCGCCACGTGGCCGCGCTGCTCGCGGCCTGCGTCCGCAGCCTCGACCGGGTGGCGCGCCTGGACGAGCGCACGTTCGCCGTGATCGCCCCGACGGTCTCGCGCCGCGACCACCTCGTGCAGCTGAACCGTATCCGGAGCGTGCTCACGGCCGCGGCGGTGGTCCCCGAAGAGCTCGGCGACCGCGAGCTCGACGTGCGCTTCGCGGTGGTGGTCGTCGAGGCCGTCGGCGAGCACGGCCCCGAGGACGTGCTCCAGGCGCTCATCGAGGCGCTGCGACGGGCCCGACCCGACCGCCCCGAGCTCGTGCTCAGGCCGTGAGGCCCCCACCCGAGGCCCCGAGGACCTCGCCGATCGCCTGGCACGCCGCGTCGTAGGTGAGGTCCGCGGAGGACCAGGGGCCGCGGAGCCGGGCCTCCCCCGGCGCGAGCGACGCGTCGCCCCGGAGCGTGACCGTCGCCGGATCCAGGGCCTCCCGCAGCGCGGGCACGTGGTCGGGATGTACGGTGAGCTCGAGCGGCGCGTCGTCGATCGCCTCGAGGGCCTGGCGCACGCGCGCGAGCACCGTCGAGGCCTCCACCGGCTCGCGCCCGAGGACGTGCCGGACGATCCGGAGGGCGAGGTCCACCACGCGCCCGGCCTCCTCGACGCGCCACCGCCGGAGCGTCTCGATGCCTTCCTCGAGCCCCGCCCGGACCTCCGCGAGGAGCTGCACCGCGGCGTCGGCGGCCGCCGCCCGACCCTCCTCGAACCCGGCGGCACGCCCGCGCTCGAACGCGTCTCGACGCTCGGCCTCGAGCAGGGCGACGAGCTCGGCCGGCAGGGCGTTCGGCGAGGGCACGTCCACCCGCCGCGGGTGCGCGACCACGCTCGGACGTCGGAGCACGCTACTCAACGAGCGCCCCCTCGCCGTCGTGGCGCATGACGATCTTCCCCTCCTCGTCCAGGCGGCGAATCACCGCGACGATCTTGCTCTGCGCCTCCTCGACGTCCCGGACCCGCACGGCCCCCAGGGCCTCGACCTCCTCGAGCAGGGTCTGGCGGGCGCGCTCGGAGAGGTTCCGCAGGACGACCTCGCGGACCTCCTCGCTCACCCCCTTCATCGCGAGCGCCAGCACCTGAGGCTCGACGCTCCGCAGGATCTCCTGGATGTCACGGTCCCGGAGCTGCACGATGTCCTCGAACAGGAACATGAGGGACCGGACCTGGTCGGCGAGCTCGGGCGAGTAGCTCTCCAGGCCGGAGAGGATCGCGCGCTCGGTCGCGCGGTCCGCGCTGTTCAGGATGTTCGCGAGCTCCTTCACCCCGCCGCGCTGCGTGAGCTCGGTCTGCGTGCCCGTGCGGCCGAGCTGGGCCCGGAGCGACTCCTCCGCGCGGCGGATCAGCTCCGTCGGAACGCGCTCCATCCGCGCGATCCGGACCGCGACGTCCGCGCGCAGAGCGGGCTCCAGCCCCGACAAGACCGTCGCCGCGTGCATGGGCGGCAGGTGCGCGAGGACGACGGCGATCGTCTGGGGGTGCTCCCCCTGCAGGTACTGGACGAGCTCGCCCGGCTCCACCTCGAGGAGGAAGCTGAACGGGGTCGCCAGGGAGGCGCTCACGATCCGCTCGATGATCTCGTCGGCGCGTCCCCCCTTCCAGGTCGACAGCAGCTCCTTCGCGTACTCCACGCCGCCGCGGAGCACCGCCTCGCGCGCGGCGGTCTCCCCTTGGAGCTCCTCGAGCACCTCGTGGAGGACCTCGGACGGCAGATGTCGGAGGTTGGCGATCTCGGCCGCCAGGGCCTCGATCTCCTCCTCGGTCAGGTACTCGAGCAGCTTCGAGGCCTCACGGGTCCCGATCGCGACGACGAGGGCCGCCGCCTTCTGCGGCGGCGCGAGGTTCCCCCGTCGGATGTCGAGCTGGTTCGTCATCACCTACCGCCTCCGATCCGCCAGCCACGAGCGCAGCAGGGTGGCGATCTCCTCGGGCTGGCGCTGCACGAGCTCCATCACGTCCGTGGTCGCGGGCCGTGCCGCGAGCGGTGGGGCCGCCGCGGGCCCTTGCTGCGAGGCGGGCAGCTGCTCGGGCTGGATGAAGGCGAGCTCCGGCGGGGGCTCCGCACGGCGCCGGCCGCGTGAGCGGAGCATCATGAGGAACAGGGCGGCGCCGACGAGCAGGACGACGAGTCCCCCCGCGAGCCGAGGGGCCTTTGCCAGGAGCCCCGGGGCGGCGGCCTCCTTCCTCGGCTCGGGCTTCGGGAAGGGCATCTGGGTCACCTCGATCGTGTCGCCCCGGGCCGGATCCAAACCCAGGGCGGCCGAGACCACGGCTCGCACCTGCCCGGGGTCGGCCGGGGTGATGCCCGTGTTGTCGCCGTTGTCCATGACGACGGCCACCGACAGGCGCTCGACGTCGCCCGGGGCCTGCACCGTGGTCGTCGCCTCGCGGCTGACCGCGAAGGTCTGGCGCTCCTCCGTCCGCTCGTAGCTCACGTTCGAGCCCGGCGGCACCGCCCCCGTATCCGCCCCCCCTTGGTCGAGGACCTCGCGGGTGGAGGACGAGTCGATCGGGACGGCGGTCCCCGGATCCACGGTCTCGGTCTCCGTGGAGGTCTGGTCGAAGTTCAGCTGGGCGCGGACCACCACGGACGCGGTCTGTCCGCCGGGCACGCTCGCGAGCAGCCGCTGGACGTCGGCGGCGAGGGCCCGCTCGTACTCGCGCGTGAGCTCCAGGGTCCGGCCGCCCGTGAAGCCGAGGGGATCGTCCCCCGGAGCGGCCAGGACCGTCCCACCGGTGTCCGCGACGGTCACGGCCTCCGGCGTGAGCCCGGGGACGGCGTTCGCGACCAGGAAGACGATGGAGCGGACCTGCTGCTCGCTGAGCGGCGCCGCTGGATCGACGAGGACCGAGGCCGTGACGTC
Organism: uncultured Actinomycetes bacterium; assembly: GCA_964640965.1. Classification (GTDB taxonomy): domain Bacteria; phylum Actinomycetota; class UBA4738; order UBA4738; family HRBIN12; genus HRBIN12. The sequence goes on from CAZXJB010000002.1 coordinate 28,234, forward strand.
CGGCCGGCCCTGCTCGAACGGCGACCGCTCGGGGATCGCGAGGCGCACGCTCGCGCCCGCGATCCCGTCCATCTCCATCAGCGTGCGCGCGAGCTCCCCCTCGAGCGCCCGCTGGTAGTCCACGCGCTGCTGGAAGTCCGTCGCGCCCAAGCCCTGCTCGTCGAACAGCTCGTAGCCCGGCGGGAGGGTCTGCCCGGAGACCCCGGCCTCGGCGAGCGAGGCCCGGACCCGGTAGACCTGGTCCTGGGGGACCATCACGCGGGAGCCACCGCCCTCGATGCGGTACGGCACCCCCTGCGCGTCGAGCTCTTGCACGACCTGCGCGAGCCCCTGGTCGTCGAGGTTCGCGTACAGCAGCGCGTAGCTCGGGGTCGTGAGCCAGCGCACGAACGCCACGGCGGCGAGCGCCAGGACGATCAGGCACACGACGATGCCGACCTGCTGCGCCGGCGTGGTCATCGCGAGGAAGCCGCGGATCCTGTGCTTCAGCTGCTCCATCCCACCTCACCGGTCGTCGCCGCCGCGCCGGAGGCGCGGGCTCGGTCCCGCCGGCCCTCCGCCGGCGCGGCGCCGTCCCTGGCGAGGTCCCCGATCCTTCCCCTGCTCCCGGTCGGCGGGCGCGCGGGCCGCTTAAACGCCTCGCCGTTGGATCGCTCGTGCGGGAACCGAGCGGCCGACCGGGAGGATCGTCTGGTCAGCGCGGGGCGGACAGGTAGCCGCGGGCCGCGCGACGCGCGTCCCGCCCGGTCCGCAGCTCCGCGGCGGTCTCTCGCAGCGCCGCGAGGATCCGCGCGCGGCACGCCTCCGCCCGGGCGAGCAGGCGTTCGAGCCGTTCGGCGTCACGGGGGCCGAGTCCGGACGGGGGCTCGGACGGGGGCGTCCAGGTCGGCACGTCGTCCCAGGCTCCCGTCTCCAGGGCGCGCTCGATCGCGGACAGGCGGGCCTCGAACCCGTCCAGGGCGGCGGAGAAGGACCGGCTCATGACCCACCTCCGGTGAGGCTCGCGAGCTGGGCCGCAAGCCAGTTCCCCTGGGCCGCGAGCCCCGACAGCGCGGTCTCCATCGCCGCGAAGCGTCGCCGGAGCTCGGCCTCGCGGAGCTCCAGTCGGCGCTCGAAGGCCTCGATCTGATCGTCGATCAGGGTGACCTGGGAGCGCCATCGCTCGGACGCGAGGCTCACGAGACCGTCGACGCCTTCGGTGGCGGAGAGCACACGCGAGAGCCGACCCACGAACCCTTCCGTGTACACGAGGGTCCCGAGGGCGAGCGACCCCCCCGCGGCCGCGACCTCGTCGGGGGTCGCGGTCACCCGGACCTGCAGGCCCGCGGCATCACCGCTGGAAGCGGTGAGCACGAGCCCGGCGCCCTGGGCCGCCGTCCCCCCGATCGTGCCCGCCGCATCGACCCCGGTGAAGGTCCCGTTCAGACCGAACGCGTCGGCGCCGGACACGGTGAAGCTCACCGCCGACCCGTAGCGGGTCCCCGCCAGGCGGATCGCGCCGGAGCCCGGATCGGAGGCGACGACGGTGGTGATCCCCGCCGCCTCCAACGCGTCGTTGATCGCCCCGAGAGCCTGCTCGAGCGTGCTCCCGGCGGTGACGGTCACCGTCGCGACACGGGATCCCACCGTCACCGTGAAGGTCTCGTCGACCGCGGGCGCGGCGTAGACGCTCCCGACGACCTCGGGAGCCTCCGCGGCCTGGGTGAGGACGATCGCGTACGTGCCGGGCCGCGTGGCATCGGTCGCGTAGGCGAACGAAGCGCGCACGTCGCTCGCGGTCCCGGTCCTCGCGAGGACACCCACCACCGATCCGAAGTCCCGCCGCAGCGCCTCGCGCAAGGCCGACCCGTTCACCGCGAAGGTCCCATCCCGCGAGAGCGTGATGCCGATGGAGGACGCCGACGTGAAGGCACCGCCGAGCCCAGAGACCCGGTCCGAGACGGCCGACCGCAGGTCCATGAGCAGGCGCCAGGCGGCGGGGTCCCCCTGGAGCGTCCCGGCCCGCTTGCTCTCGGGGTCGTAGCGGGTGAGGTCCTGCAGGGTGGTGATCGCGCGGTTGACCTCCTGGATGAGGCCCTCCGCCGCGGCGGCCACGCCCTCGACGTCCCGCTCGACCGAGACGGTCACCGGGGCGGCGCTCGTCGCCTTCAGGGTGAGCTTCACCCCCGCGAGCAGGTCCTCGATCGTGTTCGACGGGCGGGTCACGGTGAGCGCGCCGGCCCCGCTCCCGACCGTGAGCTGGGCGTCCACGCCCTGCTCGACGACGTCAAAGGTCGCGAGCCCGGTCTGGGTCCCCGAGACCGTGAACGCCGCGTCCGCGCCGCTGTCCTCCGCCGCGAGGAGGAGCCGGTAGCTCGTCCCGTCCACCGAGACCACGGTGGCGCGGACGCCGGCGTCCAGGGCGTTGATCTCGTCCGCGAGCTGCTGGAGGGTCGTCGAGCCCGTCGTCGTGACCACGTGGCTCGCCGTCCCTCGGGTGATCGTGAGGGTCCCAGCGCCGACCGCGGCCCCCGGCCCCGAGAAGGATCCCGCGCTCGCCACCTGGTGGCGCGTGGCCAGCCGGTCGACCGTGAAGGACAGGCCCGCGGGGGTGACCTCCCCCGTCACCTCGGCCTGGACCACGGATGCGTCGCTCGAGGAGGCCGTGCCGAACGCCCGGAGATCCGACGCCTGCTTCAGACGATCCACCGCTGCCCGGATCGCCGCGAGCCGCGTCTTCACCGTCCCCCAGGCGTCGATCTTGGCCCGGTACGCGGCCTGGCGGGTCTGGAGCCGGACGATCGGCGCCCGCTCGAGCTGCATGAGCTGGCGCACGATGCCGTCGGTGTCCAGGCCCGAGACGAGACCTCCCACGGAGAACAGCGGCGTCGCCATCATCCCCTCCTCACGGGCGCATCCTCACGGACGCGGGGGGTGGCGCCCGGACGGACGCCACCCCACCGATCGTCGCGGTCCGGTCCCACGGCTACCGCAGCAGCTGGAGGACGGACTGCGGGACCACGTTGGCCTGCGCGAGCATCGCCGTGCCGGCCTGGAGCATGATCTGGTGGCGGGTGAAGCTCGCCATCTCCAGGGCCATGTCCGTGTCGCGGATCCGCGACTCGGAGGCCGAGAGGTTCTCCAGGGCGACGTTGAGGTTGGCGATCACGTGCTCGAGCCGGTTCTGGGTGGCCCCGAGGGTCGCCCGCACGCTCGAGACGTCGGCGATCGCGGTGTCCAGGGTCGAGATCGCCGTCTCGGCGTCGGTCGTGACGTCCACGCCGGTGAGGTCCACCGAGAAGATCCCGGCCGCCCCGGTCGTGTCGATCTGCAGGTCGTCCGCGATCACGAGCTGGTGGTTGGCGCCCGAGCCCGGCCCGACGTGGAACACGAGGTTCGTGCTCGAGTAGTCCTGGAACACCGCCGAGCCCGCGAAGGTCGTGCGGGCCCCGATCGCCGAGAGCTCGGTGACGAGCTCGTCGATCTCGGCCTGCTGGGCCGTCCCGTCGGTGGTGGCGGTGTTGGCCGCCGAGACCGCGAGGTCGCGCATCCGCTGCAGGATCGCGTGGACCTCGTTCAGCGCGCCCTCGGCCGTCTGGACGAAGCTGATGCCGTCCTGGGCGTTCTGGACCGCCTGGCGGGTGCCGCCGATCTCGGCCCGCAGGCTCTCGGACTTGACCAGGCCGGCCGCGTCGTCGGCCGCCCGGTTGATCCGGAAGCCGCTCGACAGCTTCTCCAGGGACTTGGAGAGCTGCGTGGTCGTCACGGCGAGGTTGCGGTACGCGTTGAACGCCGCGACGTTCTGGTTGATGCGCATCTCCCACCTCCTTGTCGCATCGGCGCATCACCGACCTCCGTGTCGGCAGGTGGCCCGTCGGCGGGGGTCGGTGGGGGTTAAGGGGGGTGAAGGCCGGAGGCGCTTCACCGGCGAGGTTCAGCCCGTCGCGGCACGCCCGAACGCGCCTGAGACCACCGCGTGGTCCCAGGCCTCGCGGAGCTCTCCGAGGACCTGGAGCACGGGCTCCAGGGGCTCGGGGTCCTTGGCCACGTTGGCCTCGATCAGGCGCTCGAGGCAGAAGGCGTACAGCGAGGCCAGGTTCGCCGCGACCGTCCCGCCGCGCTCCAGATCCAGGGCCATGCGCAGCTCGAGCACGATGCTCTGGGCCCGCACGAGCTCCCGATGGGCCCCCTCCAGGTCGCGCCCGTCGCCGAGCGCCTCCCAGGCTCGTGCCGTCGCGGTCACGGCGCCGTCGTACAGGGCGAGCACGAGCCGCTCCGGGCTCGCCGTCTCGATGGCGCTCTTCAGGTAGGTGTCGGGGTAGCTGCCGGGTCCCATCATCCCCTCCTCACGGGCGCATCCTCACGGACGCGGGGGGTGGCGCCCGGACGGACGCCACCCCACCGATCGTCGCGGTCCGGTCCCACGGCTACCGCAGCAGCTGGAGGACGGACTGCGGGACCACGTTGGCCTGCGCGAGCATCGCCGTGCCGGCCTGGAGCATGATCTGGTGGCGGGTGAAGCTCGCCATCTCCAGGGCCATGTCCGTGTCGCGGATCCGCGACTCGGAGGCCGAGAGGTTCTCCAGGGCGACGTTGAGGTTGGCGATCACGTGCTCGAGCCGGTTCTGGGTGGCCCCGAGGGTCGCCCGCACGCTCGAGACGTCGGCGATCGCGGTGTCCAGGGTCGAGATCGCCGTCTCGGCGTCGGTCGTGACGTCCACGCCGGTGAGGTCCACCGAGAAGATCCCGGCCGCCCCGGTCGTGTCGATCTGCAGGTCGTCCGCGATCACGAGCTGGTGGTTGGCGCCCGAGCCCGGCCCGACGTGGAACACGAGGTTCGTGCTCGAGTAGTCCTGGAACACCGCCGAGCCCGCGAAGGTCGTGCGGGCCCCGATCGCCGAGAGCTCGGTGACGAGCTCGTCGATCTCGGCCTGCTGGGCCGTCCCGTCGGTGGTGGCGGTGTTGGCCGCCGAGACCGCGAGGTCGCGCATCCGCTGCAGGATCGCGTGGACCTCGTTCAGCGCGCCCTCGGCCGTCTGGACGAAGCTGATGCCGTCCTGGGCGTTCTGGACCGCCTGGCGGGTGCCGCCGATCTCGGCCCGCAGGCTCTCGGACTTGACCAGGCCGGCCGCGTCGTCGGCCGCCCGGTTGATCCGGAAGCCGCTCGACAGCTTCTCCAGGGACTTGGAGAGCTGCGTGGTCGTCACGGCGAGGTTGCGGTACGCGTTGAACGCCGCGACGTTCTGGTTGATGCGCATCTCCCACCTCCTTGTCGCATCGGCGCATCACCGACCTCCGTGTCGGCAGGTGGCCCGTCGGCGGGGGTCGGTGGGGGTTAAGGGGGGTGAAGGCCGGAGGCGCTTCACCGGCGAGGTTCGCGGCCGACCGGCAGGAGCGGATGGCCGCGACGGAGGAAGCGCTCGGCACGGCACCGGAGGAGGCCCCCGCAGGGACGGCGCCCTCGGAGCCGACCCAGGACGGCACCGCGCCGTCGCGGACCGACGCGTCCCGGATCGCCGCGCTGTGGCTGCCCGAGGCCTCGCTCGAGCGGCTGCGCTCGGCCTTCGGGGGCGAGATCGGGCAGGACGTCGGCGACGTGGATGGGGCCGACGCGGTCGTGATCTCCACCCGGGGTCCGCGCGCCCGCGCCATCCCAATCGCGCGGGAGCTCCGCGCGGCGCGAGCCCCCGGTGTGGTCGTCTGCCATCCCGGGGGCGAGCACGTCGCCCTGGAACTCGTCCGAGCCGGCGCGACGGCCGTCGTCGCGGAGGGGAACGAAGCCGCCATCCCGGCCCTCCTCGGCGCCGGCGGCGAGGACGAGCCGCTCCTCATCGCCTTCGAGCAGCGCGGGGGTCTGCAGCGGACGGCGCCGGGGGCGACGCCGGGCAGCGACGCGGTCACCGGCCTGCCCGCCGACGACGCGTTCCACCAGCGGCTCCGCGAGCTGGGCGAGGCCGGGACGCCCGCCCGGGTGGGTCTCGTCGAGGTCGTGAACGTGCAGGAAGCGACCGCGGGCCTGGACCCACAGGCCCGCGAGGTCCTGCGCCGCCGCGTCTCCGCGCTGTTCCGCAGCCTGGCTGAGCAGGCGAGGGCGGAGCTGTTCCTCCTCGGGCCCGCGCGCTACGCGTTCCTCGCCCGCGAGCTGTCCGCGGAGCGGGCGCAAGAGCTCGGCCTCGCCATCATGCAGGTCGCGCGCTCCTTCGCGCCCGGGGGCACCGTCCCCCTCCGCGCCTGCGTCGGCCACGCCGGCCCCGAGATCGCCCAGGACCTCTCGATGCTCACCAGGCTCGCCGAGCGGGCCCTGGAGGCGGCGCGCGAGCAAGCGACGGGGGCCGTCGTGAACGCCGAGCACCTGCCGACCTCGACGATGGCCTCCACCGAGCTCGACCTCGCCCTCCGCCTGGTCGCCTACCTCGACGAGCACGACGGGTACCCCGGCTCGCACAGCGAGCGGGTCGCCGAGCACGCGGCCGAGCTCGGGCGGCAGCTCGGCTACGACGGCCGTGACCTGCTGCGGGTGCGCCTCGCCGGCCTGCTCCACGACATCGGCAAGGTCGGGATCCCGCCCGAGGCCGTCCGGGGGCCCGACGGTCTCGAGGGGGACACCCTCGAGGCCTACCGCCGGCACGTGGAGCGGGGGGCCCGGTACGCCCGCGCGAGCGCCGGCCCCCTCGTGGCGGAAGCCATCCGCCATCACCACGAGCGGTGGGACGGGACCGGGTTCCCCGACGGGCTCGCGGGGGAGCAGATCCCCATGCTCGCGCGGATCCTCGCGGTCGCCGACGCCTACGACCGGCTCCGCACGACGCCCAGCGAGGACGGGACGGCCACCTCCTCCGCGGAGTGCGTCGAGCGCCTACGTCAGGGGGCGGGCTCGGCGTTCGACCCGATCGTCGTCGAGGCCGCCGAGCTCGCGTTCCCCCGCTGATCCGCGATCCCCCGCTGGTCCGCGATCCCCCGCTGATCCGGGGAGCCCACGCTCTCGGTCTCGGCCGCGACCCCCTCCCCCGCCCTCGACCCGCCGTCCGGGTTGGGGAGCGGGGGCAGGAGCGAGCGCAGGCCGGCCGTGAGCGCCCTCCCGACGACCATGCACACGGCGAGCGTGGCGGCGGCCCGCAGGGCCGCGTCCTCGGGCGAGAGGGAGCCGAGCGCGAGCATCAGGCCCACCGGAGCGAGCACCAGGAGGCCCGCCGTGGCGACGAGCCTGCGGACGGGGGGCGCCGTCATCGCCGTGCCACCAGGTCGCGGATTGCGAGGGCCACGTCCACCGCGGTGGCCCGCACCACCCGGGCCCCGACCACCCCGTAGCCGAGGATCGCGCCGTCCTGCGCGCACCAGCGGAGCGCCTCGGCGACGTCCCCCGGCTCCACCCAGGAGACGACCTTCGGGCGCCACTCGCGCAGGTGCTGCGCCCCCGGCCCGCCGAGGACCGCGTGGACGTACCGGCCGGCCTGCGCCCGAGCGAGCCACGCGAGGTCGGCGCCGCCCTCGTCCAGGAGCACGCAGACCGTGCCCTCGTTGCGGGGCAGCTCCGGGGATCGGACCAGCGGGAGCTCGAGCGCCCGGGCCAGCCGGTCGGCGTGGGGACCGATCACGAGGGCGGGGCCATCCGGCGGCGGAGGACAGTGGCGCGCCACCCAGCCGGCGATCGCCGCCACCCACCCGAGGTCGTCGCGGGGCGCGAGCCGAACCACCGCCTCGATGAGACCGTACGGCAGCCCGAGCCGCACGAGCTCGTCGGGGCTCCAGGCCACGGTCCCGAGCCCGAAGGGCGCGGAGGGGGCCGGCCTCGCCCGCTCCGCTCCTTCGGCGGCCGCGCGCCCCGCCTCCCGCGGGGCGGCGGTGGGGCCCACGCCCGTGAGCGCTCCGTCGGCCGTGATCGGAGCGCCCACCTCGCGTCCGCGATCGCCGTCCAGGGCTGCGGCCAGGGCCTCGGGGAAGGACGCCCGCTCCGCCGCTCCGCGCGCCGCCTCGGCGCTCATCCGCGCGAGGGCCGCCGCGTCCGCGGCTCGCGCGGCCGTGAGCTGCACCATCTCCCTCGCGAAGAACCCCGCGATGCCGCCGCGGCGGACCCGCTCGGCGCTCAGGATCTTCGCGTCCGCGCCGAGGCGCTCCGTGACGACCTCGAGCGCCTCCTCCGCGCTCGGCGCCTCGACGACGAGGAGGTCGCCCTCCGCCGCCTCACGCGGGTGCGGGTGCCTGGACATGACCGATCACCCCCTTCGGTACGAGCCGGACCGTGGCCGGCAGCTCCGGATAGGCGAGGACGGGGACCTCGAGCCCCGCCGCCGCGAGCAGGCGCGCCACCGGGCGCCGGATCGCCTGTCCGACGACGACCGCCACGGGCTCCGTCTGCGGGCGGTCGAGCACCCGACGGACCTCGTCCCGCAGCCGCTCGGCGAGGGACGGGTCGACGACGACGTGCATCTCCCCGTCCACCTCGCGGAGGCCCTCGTGGAGCGACGCCTCGAGCGCCGCGTCGAGCGTGATGACGGCGAGGGCCCCCTCCGGCGCGATCCGCGACACGATCGCGGGACCGAGCACGACGCGGGCGGCGGCGATGAGCTGCTCGACCGACCGGGTCTCCCGCGCCCGCTGCGAGACGGCCTCGATGATGCGCGCGAGATCCCGGATGGACACCTGCTCGGCGAGCAGGCCGCGCAGCACCGCGTGGAGCAGCGACAGGGGCAGGTGATCGGTCCCCACCTCGTTCGCGAGCAGCGGCTCGTCGTAGCGGAGCGACTCCACGAGCCCCTGCACGTCCTGTCGCGAGAGCAGGTCCGGCGCGTGCCGGCGGGCGACCTCGGCGAGGTGTGTGACGATGACCGAGGCCCGGTCCACCACGGTCGCCCCGAGCGTCGCGGCCTCCGCCCTCGCCGCCTCGGGGATCCAGACGGCGGGCAGCCCGAAGACCGGCTCGACGGTCTCCTCGCCCCCGAGGGAGCGCAGGGACCGCCCGGCGCCGTCGAAGGGCAGGGCGAGGACCCGCCCCCGCGGGGCCCGACCCGAGCCGACCTCGACCCCGTGCAGGAGGATCCGGTACGCGCCCTCGGGGAGGGAGACGTCGTCCCGCGTGCGCACGAGCGGCATCACGTAGCCGAGCTCGGTCGCGATCTGGCGCCGGAGCGCGCGCACCCGCCGAAGCAGGTCGCCGCCGTTGCCTTCGTCGATGAGGTCGAGGACGTCCGGGGCGAGGTGCAGCTCGAGCGGGTCCAGACGGATCTCGCTCATCAGCGCCTCCGGGTCGTCCGGTGAGGTCGCGACGGTCGGCGTCGGCGGCTCCTCGCGCTCCGGGGCCGCGATCTCGGCCCGGCCCGCCGCGAGCAGGAGCAGCGCGCCGAGGCCCAGGAAGGGCAGCTTCGGGAGGCCGGGGAGGAGCGCCATCCCGAGCACGACGAAGCCCGCGGTGCGCACGGCCTCCCGTCGGCGGAGCAGCTGGGCGCCGAGCTGCTGGGCGAGGTCCTCCTCGCCCCCGACCCGGGTGACGATGAGACCCGTGGCGATCGAGATGAGCAGGGCCGGGATCTGAGAGACGAGCCCGTCGCCGACCGTGAGCAGCGAGTACGTCGGGATCGCCTCCTGGAGCGTCATCCCGTGCATGCCCATCCCGATCGCGAAGCCGCCGATGAGGTTGATGGCCACGATCACGATCCCGGCGACGGCGTCGCCCTTGACGAACTTCGAGGCCCCGTCCATCGCCCCGTAGAAGTCGGCCTCCCGCGCGATGCGGGCGCGCGCCTCCTTGGCCTGCGCCTGGTCGATGATGCCCGCGGCGAGGTCGGCGTCGATCGCCATCTGCCGACCGGGCATGGCGTCCAGGGTGAACCGGGCGGCGACCTCCGCGACGCGCCCGGAGCCGTTCGTGATCACCACGAACTGGATCACGATGAGGATGAGGAAGACGACGAGGCCCACGACCACCGACCCGCCCACGACGAACCCCCCGAAGGTCTGCACGACCTTCCCCGCGTAGCCGTGCAGCAGGATGAGCCGGGTCGTCGTCACGTTCAGCGCGAGGCGGACGAGCGTGGCGATGAGCAGGAGGGAGGGGAAGGCCGAGAAGTCGAGGCTGTCCCGGAGGAACACCACGCCGAGGAGGATCACCACGGCCGCAGCGATGTTCACGGCGAGCAGCACGTCGAGCAGCGTCGGCGGCACCGGCACCACCATCATGAGGACGGCCGCGATCACGAAGGCCGGGACCGACAGGCGTGGGAGGCGCACCTCACATCACCCCCCGCCGCCGGCGCCGGTAGGCGATCGCGATCACCACGGCGACGGCCTCGTACAGGGCGGGCGGCACGAAGCGCCCCACGCGGCACCGGCGGTACAGCTCGCGGGCGAGCGGCGGATCCTCCCGGATCATCACGCCGTGGCGCGCGGCCAGCCGCCGCAGCTTCAGCGCGAAGCGCCCGGCGCCCTTGGCGACGACCCTCGGCGCCGGCTCACCGGGGGTGTACCGGAGGGCGACCGCGAGGTGCGTGGGGTTCGTCACGACCACGTCCGCGGTCGTCACCTCCACGAGCATCCGGTTCCGCGACAGCTCCCGGTGACGCCGGCGCCGATGCATCCGCACGAGGGGATCCCCCTCCATCTCCTTGTGCTCCTGCTTCAGCTCCTGGCGGGTCATGCGCTGGGCCCGCTCGGTGCGCACCCGGGCCACCACGTAGTCGGCCGCGGCGATCAGCGCCACGAGGAACGCGACCCGCACGAGGATCGTCCAGCCCCGGGCGCCGGCGAGCGCGAGCCACTCGGGGAGGCTCCGCGCGCGGGTCGCCTCGCCCACCACGTCGCGGATGGGCGCCCACACGACGGCGACGAGCAGCCCGACCTTCAGCGCCGCGCGCCCCGCCTCCCACCCGAGGTTCGAGGGCCGCAGGCGCTCCAGCCCCTGACGCGGCGACAAGCGGGAGAGCTTCGGCGTGAGCGCGCCCGGGGCGAGCAGGAACCCGGTCTGGACCACCCCGCCCGCCACCCCGAGGGCGAGGGCGAGGGCGAGGAACGGCAGGACCGCCCCACCGAGCATGTCGAGGACCACGTCGCGGACGTGCGAGGGTGGCGGCTCGAGCGCCGAGATCCGCAGCAGCTCCCGCGTGCCGAGCGCGAGCTCGCGGCCGGCCGCCGGGAGCAACGTCCGGGCAGCGATCGCCGCGCCGAGCAGGGAGACCGCCGCCCCCACCTCGGGGCTGCGTGCGACCCGCCCCTCCCGCCGGGCCCGTCGTTTGGCTCTCGGTGTCGGCTTCTCGGTGCGGCCGTCGAACCGGCCCACGGTCCCTCCCCGCGACCCGCGCCGATCCGTGGCTCGTCCGCGTCCGTGCCGTGATGCCCGTCGGCACGGCGGGCATGCGCTAAACCGGTCGCGCGGCCCACCGGCCGCGCCACCGGCGAGCCCCCGCGCCGCCCCCGAACCGGGCAACCACGTGTCCCTGCCGGCCCGGGTGCCACCCGCCCAGCGCTCGGGGGAGACGCGCGGGCTGCCTCACCGGACCTTCACCTGCTTGCGCGGCCGGGGCGCGAGCGCGAGCTGGCAGTCGCGGCAGAGGTCCTGCCCCACGCCTACCAGGGGCTGCCCGCACCTGGCGCAGAACACGAAGCCGAGCATCTCGCCCTCCTTGGCATCCACGCCGGCCGGATCCCTCCGGCCCTCATCGGGTCCCCTCGGCAGGACCCGGCGATCCTCAAGCGGAGCGGTCAGCCTGAGAGCAGGCGCAGGGTGCCGCCGAGGGCCCGGACGGCGGCGTCGAGCGCCTCGCGGGCCGTCCCCGGGAACAGCGCGAGCGCGATCCCGAGGAGCGCGATCGTGAGCGCGACCTTCACCGAGAGCCCGAGGAGGAAGACGTTCGCCTGGGGAGCCAGCCGCGCGCCGAGGGCGAGCACGAGCTCCGTGAGCACGAGCGCCCCGAGGACCGGGGCCGCGAGCTCGAGCCCCGCCACCATCAGCGAGGAGACGGAGGCGAGCACGGCGTCCCCGACCCCGGAGGGGAGCGAGGGAGCCCCCCACAGCGGCAGCGCCTCGGCGCTCCGGGCCAGCCCGGCGAGCAGGAGCCGGTCGCCGCCGAGCGCGAACAGCAGGGCGAGCGCGGTCATCTGGAACAGCCGACCGAGCACGCCCACCTCGACGCGCGCGAGCGGATCCAGCGTCCGGGCCATCGCGAGGCCCGAGCCCGCGTCGAGGATCTCCCCGGCCACCTGGAACAGCCACAGCCCGATCCCCGAGACGAACCCGAGCGCGAGCCCCACGGCGACGTTCGCGCCGGCCCACGTGAGCAGGTGCGGCACCGTGAGGTCCCCGGTCACCGGCTGGACGAGGAGCAGGGCGCCCGCCAGGGCGAGCAGCACCCGGCCCACCGGGGGCAGGGCCCGGGCGACGAGGGGCGAGGCGGCGGCGAAGCTGGCGGTGCGGCACAGCGCGAACAGGAACCCCGCCGCCCACGCGGTCTCGAGCTCGAGCCTCATCCCGCCGGCAGGTTGCTCCACAGGGCCTGGACCCACCCGACGACCTGCCGGATCATCCAGGGCCCGGCCGCGGCGACGACGAGCGCCGCGCCGACGAGCTTCGGCACGAACGTGAGGGTCATCTCCTGCACCTGCGTGACCGTCTGCAGGAGCGAGACGATCGTCCCGACCGCGAGGCAGACGAGCAGCACCGGCCCGGCGAGCTTCGCCGCCACCACGATCGCCTCCCACACGACGTGGATCACCTGCGCGTCGTTCACGCCACCACCCCTCTCAGGTGCGCATCGAGCTCATCAGCGACCCCACGATGAGCCCCCATCCGTCCACGAGCACGAACAGCAGGAGCTTCAGCGGCAGCGAGATCACGACCGGCGGCACCATGACCATGCCGAGCGACATGAGCACCGACGAGACGACGAGGTCGATGACGAGGAACGGCAGGAACACGAGGAAGCCGATCGTGAAGGCCCGCCGCAGCTCCGAGATCACGAACGCCGGCACGAGGGCCCCCGCGGGGACGTCTCGCGGGCCCGAGGCCGTCCGCCCCGACGCCTCGAGGAACATCCGCAGGTCCTCCGGGTCGGTGTGGTCGAGCATGAAGGCCCGCAGGGGCGCGAAGCCCCGCTCGAGCGCGGTCTCGGTGCGGATCTCCCCGGCGAGCGCCGGCTGGAGCGCCCGCTCGTTCACCTGCGAGAAGACCGGCCCCATGGTGAAGAAGGTCATGAACAGCGCGAGCCCGATCAGGACCTGGTTCGGCGGGACCCCCTGGAGCCCGAGGCCGTTGCGGGCCAGCGCGAGCACGACCACGTACCTGGTGAACGAGGTCATGAGCAGGAGGATCGCGGGCGCGACCGACCCCACCGTGAGCAGCAGGATGATCAGGACGGTGCGCGAGAGCGCGGGGGCGTCCGAGCTGATCCGGATCCCGACCTCGTCCGATCCCTCGGGGGCGGGGCTCGGCGCGACGCCCTCGATCCGCGGGGGCCGCACGACGGGCGGCTCGGGCCGGACGGGCTCGGGGGGCGCGGCCCGCGCGACGCCGCCCCCGACCAGGACCAGGCCGAGGGTCAGGCCGACGAGCGCCCCGGCGAGGACGCGGCGACCCTCACCGGACGGCCACATGGGGACGCCCCGACGTCCGCAGCGTCATCCGACGCAGCCGTTCGACGAGGCCCGTCCCTGGGCCGTCCGATGGATCCGAAGGAAGGTCGAGGGGCATGAGCGCGCCCTCGAGGACGGACGAGGCGCCGGGCGCGCGCCCGTGGAACCGAGCGCGACCGCGCGGGTCCGGGTGCGGCGCGGCGACGGGGGCCATGGCGCCCTGGGCGGGCTCGAGCTCCGCGAGCAGGCGGGGACCGCCGCGGTCGCCGCTGCCGACCAGGAACCGCCGGTCGTCCACCCCCACGAGGAACAGGGCGGTGCCCTTGGCCAGGCTGAGACGCCCGAGCAGCCGGAGGCCGGCGCCCGGCCCGGGGCGCACGCGCCGCAGCAGGCGCCCGGCGAGGAGCGCGCCGCCCACGACGAGCGCCAGGCTCCCGACGAAGCGGATCACCTGCTCGGCGGTGGCAGCCACCGTGTCAGGCCCCCTCGGGGTCGGTCGCCGCGGCCGGGTCCAGCACCTCGGTGATCCGCACGCCGAACTCGTCGTCGACGACGACCACGTCCCCCCGGGCGACGAGCCGGCCGTTCACGAGCACGTCCACCGGTGCCCCCGGGGCCCGGTTCAGCTCGATCACGCTGCCCTCCCGGAGGGAGAGCAGGTGCCGGACCTTCATGACCGCGCGGCCGAGCTCGACCGTCACGTCGAGGGGCACGTCCGAGAGCAGTCGGAGATCCCCCGGCGTCCCGCGTGAGGTCCCCGGCCCGAGCTCCACCAGGTCGGCCGGCGCGACGTCCGCCGACCCCGACGGCGCGGCGCCCGGCTCCACCGTCCTCTCCCCGTCCGCGGTTGCGCTCACGATCGGACTCCTTCCTCGCTCCATCCCACGATCCGCACGCCGAGCCGCCTTCCCCGTCGGCCGAGGTAACCCGCGAGCACGTCCACCCCCCGGACGAGGACCCGGACGGGCTCGTCCACCCGGTGGCTCGTCCGCAGCACGTCCCCGGGCTCCAGCGCCGCGAGCTCCCGAGCGGGGACGGTCGCCGGCAGGAGCCGTACCGCGACGGGGACGACGGCCTCCTCGAGGTGGGAGGCGATCGCTCCCGCTTGATCCGGCGTCGGCTCCTCCGGCTCGACCGGCTCCGTCACGGCGTGCCGTTGGAGCCGGTCCATCACCGGTTGCAGGGTCGGGTGGGGGTAGCACACGGTGAGCAGGCCCTCGACGGTGCTCGCGGCCGCGAGGGAGACGGTGTAGGAGAGCAGCAGCGTCGTCTCCGACGGCGGCACCACCTGCACGAAGCTCGGGTTCGTCTCGACGTGGAGGACCTCCGGCTCGACGGCGACGAGCGGCGCGAAGGTCTCGCGGAACGCCTCGATCGCGTACCGGACGATGTCCCCGAGCAGACGCGTCTCGAGCTCGGTCGGACGCCGGATCGACACCGGCGATCCGAGCCCGCCGAGCGCCCGGTCGACGAGGACGAGGGCAAGGGGCACGCCCACCTCGACGATCACCTCGCCCGGCAGCGGTCGAAGGCCGACGAGCACGAGCACCGAGGGGTTCGGCAGCGAGCGGATGTAGTTCTCGTAGGTGATCTCCTCGATCGCCACGGGCCGCAGCTGGACGGAGGCTCGGAGCGCGTGCGCGATCGAGCTCGCGAACCGCCGCGAGAAGGTCTCGTGCAGACCCTCGAGGCTCCGGACGTGCTCCCTGGCGAACTTGCTCGGCCGGCGGAAGTCGAACGGCATGGGTCCACGCATCGGCAGCGCCGACGCGCCGTCCTCGAGCGTGGTGAACCCGTGGTCGATCAGCGCTACCCCCTGACGTGCCTTCCCTGCGGGCACCGTCGGCTGTCCGGAGCCACGCTCAAGGGGTGCGACCGCTACTGAACGACGATCTGGGTGAGCACCACCTCGTAGATCGCCTCATCCCCGTACACCTCGCTCGCCGCTTCGGCGAGCCGGTGCCGCAGCTCCTCCTGCCCCTTCAGGCTCTTCAGCTCGCGGCTCTCGAAGCCGCCGATGACGCGGATCGCCGCGTCCTTGAACAGCGGCAGACGCTCCTCGACCTCCTTCGAGTTCGCCGTGGTCGTCAGCACGATCGCGATGCCCGCCTGGGCGTAGTGGAAGCCGGCGTCGGCCAGGTTCACGGTGAGCGGGTCCATCGTGATGATCGTCCCTTCCTGCTCCTTCGGCTGCTGCCCCACCTCCGCGGCCGCGCCGCCGAGCAAGAGGGACCGTCCCGCGAGACCCGCTCCGAGGAGCAGCACGATCGGCACGACGAGCTTCAGCTTGCCGCCCTTGCCCTTCTTCTCGCCCTTGTCCGCCTTGCCGTCCTTGGCCATCTCCGATCTCCTCCTCCGCGCGTGCCTACCCCCGCAGCAGCGCCGACCCCGACAGACGCTCCTCGACGCCCGCGTCGGCTCCGACCGCCCCCTCCTCGGGGAGCGTGCTGATCACGATCTCCACGCGTCGGTTGAGCGCCCGACCGGCCGCCGTGAGGTTCGTGGCGACCGGCCGGTACTCGCCGTAACCCACGGCCGTCAGCCGTCGCGGGTCGATGCCGAACCCGTACTGGAGCAGGTGCACGACGGCGACCGCCCGGTCCGTCGAGAGGTTCCAGTTGTCGTACCCGTGGCGGTACAACGGCACGGTGTCGGTGTGGCCCTCGATGAGCAGCGGGTTGGAGAGCTCCCGCAGCGTCGGGGCGAGGGCCGCCACGATCTCGCGTCCGAGCGGGCTGACGCGGGCCGAGCCCGTCTCGAACAGCACCTGGTCGGTCGCCACGGCCACGACGAGCCCGCGGGGCCCGATCTCGAACCGGACCCGTCGCAGGAGCCCGGCCGCGCGCAGCTGCTCCCGGAGGTGCTCCTCGAGCAGCGGGAGCTCGCTCCGCGAGACGTGCCGGGGGTCGTTGTCCCAGCCGCCCTCGCCGACGAGGCCGCCCGCCGCGTCCCCGGCGATGCTGCGGCGCTCGGCCGCGGGCTCGGCCCCACCCGTGCCGACGATGCCGCCGGACCCCTGCAGGACCCCGCCCCCGATCGCGGCCGGGTTGCCGAACGGCCCGAGCCCGCCCAGCAGCTCGTGGAACTTCTCCACGTTGACGCTGGAGATCCCGTACATCACGACGAACAGGGAGAACAGCAGCGTCATCAGGTCGCCGTAGGTGATGAGCCAGCGGGACTTCGGGTCGCCGACGGCCGCCATCTACGCCGCCTCCTCGCCACGCCCCATCCTCGTCGCGTGCCCGACGCGCTCGGCGGGAGCGAGGCGCGCCTCGAGCCGCTCGATGAGCAGCCGCGCCGAGACCCCCTCGCGTACGGCGAGCACGCCCTCCAGGACGATCTCCCGCACGTGGGTCTCCAGCTCCGAGAGCCGGTCGAGCTTGTTCGCGATCGGCAGGTAGATCAGGTTGCCGAACACCACCCCGTAGAGCACGCCGAGGAGCGCAAGCGCGATGCCGTGCCCGAGCTCGGAGGGCTCGGACAGGTGCCCCATCACGCCGATGATCCCGAGGATCGTGCCCATGAGGCCGAAGATCGGGGCGAAACCCGCCATCGCGTGGAAGAAGCGCGAGCTGGCGTGGTGGCGCTCCTGGGCCGAGGCGATCTCGGTCTCGAGCACCGCACGGACCTGCTCGCCGTCGACCCCGTCGACGACCATCTGCAGCCCCATCCGCATGAACGGATCCTCGATCGAGGGGAGCTCCGCCTCCAGGGCGAGCGTGCCCTCCTTGCGGGCCTTGTCCGCGAGACGCCCGAAGAGCGTGATGGCCTCATCGGCGCTCGGCGCCTTGCCTTTCATCGCGATGAGCAGCGCCTTGGTGAAGACCTTCACGTCGTGGACGTCCGAGCCCATGACGGTCGCCCCGAGCGGGCCCAGCACCGCGAGGATCAACGCCGAGGGCCCGAAGAGCGCGCCGAGGCTGCCGCCCTCGAGGATGACCACCAGCAGGAGCGCGATGAGGCCTCCGGCGAGGCCGCCGAAGAACAGCCCCATCAGTCCTCACTCCCGTCCTCGTTCAGCACGACCGGGAACGGGACCACCTCCCCACGCTGCACCATCCGCAGCTCCTCGACCGCGGCGAGGATGGCCGCCCGGTGGAGGCGGGCACGCTCGACCAGCTCCTCCGGGGTGTCCGCCAGGATCAGCTTCTTCCCATCGACGAGGGTGACCACGGTGTCGGGGGTCGCCTCGATCGTCTCGATGAGGTCGTCGTTGAGGAACATCGGCTCGCCGCGCAGGCGATGGACGAGGATCACCGTCGCACCTCCGTGTGCTCGACATCGCGGAACCGTCGGTTGTCGAGCCCCATCCCGTGGGGCTCGCTTTGCCTGTCGGGCCGAGCGGCGGCCGCTTAACGGACCCCGGGCGCGGGCCGGACGACGTCGGGCGCGACGGCCTGGCGGGCGGACCCCCTCGAGACCCCGCCCGCCAGCCGCCGCG
>CAZXJB010000003.1:0-41082 GCA_964640965.1 uncultured Actinomycetes bacterium
GCACCTGCAGCGGCACCGGCGGCTCCGGCTCCGGCTGCTCCCGCGCCGGCAACGGCGCCGGCGGCTCCGGCTCCGGCTGCTCCCGCGCCGGTGGCTGCAGCGGCGGCCGTCGCCGTGGCTCCCACCCCGCAGGCGCCGCCCCCCACGGGCAACGTGCCGGAGCCCAAGAAGGGGGCCCCGGAGAAGCACCGGCTGCTCGCGCTCGTGCCACCCGAGGGCATCCAGCGCGTCGAGCGGGAGCAGGGGGATCGGGTGAACGTGTGGCCCCACCTGCTCATCGAAGAGCTCATCGCGCTGCTGGTGCTCTTCGCGGGGATGGTGGTCTTCTCGACGTTCGTGAACGCCCCGCTGCGCGAGCTCGCCAACCCCAACCTCACGCCGAACCCGTCGAAGGCGCCCTGGTACTTCCTCGGGCTGCAGGAGCTCCTGCGGTACTTCCACCCGCTCGTCGCGGGGATCACGATCCCGACGTTCATCCTCGTCGGGCTCGCCGCGATCCCCTACGTCGACCGCAACCCGAGCACGAAGCCGGGGGACCGCAAGGTCGCGATCACGCTGTTCACGATGCTGTTCATGTTCGGCGCGACCCTCACGATCATCGGCTCGTTCTTCCGCGGCACCGGGTACAACTGGGTGTGGCCGTGGGCGCAGGGGGTGTTCTTCGAGCTGTGAGCCCCGTCCTGGCCATCTCGAGCGGGGTCCTCGCCGCGATCGTCGCGGTGATCGTCGTCGACCTGTTCGCGATCGTCTTCGGCCTCTCGTTCGTGCGCGCCCGCCGCGCGGAGCGAGCCGCAGCCGCCGGCATCGCCCCCAGCGGGCGCGCCGCGAGGCCGGTCTCCCGTCGGGACTTCTTCCGGCGCTCGCTCCTCGCCTCCTTCGGGGTGTTCGCCGCGCAGTTCGGCGGTGGGACCGTGGCCTTC
Source organism: uncultured Actinomycetes bacterium (assembly GCA_964640965.1). Taxonomy (GTDB): domain Bacteria; phylum Actinomycetota; class UBA4738; order UBA4738; family HRBIN12; genus HRBIN12. Next base: position 921 of record CAZXJB010000003.1, read on the forward strand.
CTGTGGCCGAACCTGAAGGGCGGCTTCGGCTCGATCATCAACGCCGGCAAGCTCGAGGACATCAAGGCCGCGATCGAGGGCAACGGCGAACCCTACTACTACGGGGCCGGCCGCTTCTACCTCGTGGCCTACGACGGCAAGCCGACGCCCGACGCCGACTACGCGGCCGAGGGCGTCACCGCCCAGGGCGTCATGCCGCTCTACCAGCGGTGCGTGCACCTCGGGTGCCGCGTGCCGTTCTGCAAGCAGTCGCAGTGGTTCGAGTGCCCCTGCCACGGGTCGAAGTACAACACCGCCGGCGAGTACAAGCTCGGTCCCGCGCCGCGGGGGCTCGATCGCTTCTCGATCGAGATCACCGAGGCGGGCGACGTGATGGTCGACACCTCCCGGATCATCCTCGGGCCGCCGCGGGGCGTGGACACCCTCGGCAAGCCGCAGGCCGGCCCGTTCTGCGTGGCGCCCGGATGATGCTCGCGCTCTCGACCGCCCAGGGGATCGTGATCGCCGGGATCGGTGTGGCCCTGCTCATCGCCGGCGGCGCGGTGGCGGTCGCTCGGGGCCGGCGGTCGGTCGAGGGTCCCGACATCCCGAACGCGATGCGCCCGGGACCCGCGGACCCCGACCTCGAGTCCCCCCTGCTGCAGAAGCTCCAGGGGTGGGGCGTCCTGCTCGTGATCTTCTTCGTCGTGTGGTTCCCCGCGACGTGGCTGTTCGAGCCCGGGCGGAACCTGGACCAGGAGCGGCGCCTGCTCGAGGACTCGATCGCGCGCGGCGAGAACGCCGTCCAGGCGTTCACCGAGGAGAACCAGGGCGGCGTCGGCTGCGTGCGCTGCCACGGCAGCGAGCTCAAGGGCAGCCTGATCCCCAACACGGCCACCGGCGGGGTGATCCCCACACCGAACCTGACGACGGTGTGCGGCGGGCCCTGGACCGGCCACCCCGCCATCCACAGCCTCCAGGACGTCTACACGACGATCGAGCAGGGCCGCGGCCTCATGCCGTCCTGGAGCATCAAGTACGCGGGGGCGCTCTCGGACCAGCAGATCAACGACATCGTCAACTACATCGTGTCGATCCAGGACGAGACCCAGGTGCCCTTCGACAAGAACGTGTGCATCAACCCGGACGCCGTGAAGGCGGCCGACGAGCAGTTCCCGAACAAGCCCCCCGCGACCACGAACGCACGCCTATGATCGCCGCCGGTACCTGCCTCGGTTTCGACGTCGCCTGCGGGACGATCCTGAAGGGCGGGCTCGCGGTCGCCATGGGGTTCGGGCTGTTCGTGGGCTCGGTCCTGCTCCTGCTCTCCGCCGTGTTCGGGCGTCGGATGGGCTACCTGGTCCTCGCGAGCGCGTTCTTCGGTTGGATGCTGCTCCTCTCCGCGCTCTGGGCGTTCGGGTTCTGGTCCCAGGGGACCCAGACCCCGACGAACCTCGGCCCCCGCGGGGTCGAGCCCGCCTGGGTCGTCGAGGCCGCCGGCATCCAGCCGCGCCCGCCGCGGGACGCGTTCGCCAGCTACCCCGACCCGGCGACGTGGCGGGCGCCGGGCACGAACGAGCGGGACGCCGCGTCCGTGCAGTCGGTCGAGGGGGCGATCCAGTCCTACCTCGCCACCCTGGCGAACGAGGAGCGCGGGGTCGAGCCGTTCGCCCCGGACGCCCTCCAGACGACCGACTTCGGCGTGCAGGACATCCGGTTCGCGACCGACGGCAAGGTCTCCCTCGCCGCGGCCCATGCGTACTACCGGGGCGGCGGACCGCTCCTCACGGTGTACCTGCGGCACGACAGCGGCAGCGTGCCGGTGTACTCGTGGATCTTCCTCATCGGCTCGCTGATCGGGCTCGCCGTGCACGTCCCGCTGCTCGACCGGGCCGAGCGCCGGCGCAAGGAGATCCTGACCGGCGGCACCGCTCCGCCCTGGTACGGACCCGCCTAGGACGCGAGGAGGAAGACCGAGGTGCTGGCCGAGACCGCCCCGCTCATCGAACAGGGAAGCGTGCAGTTCATCCTCTTCGGCGTGATGGTGCTCGTCGTGTTCATCACGCTGTGGATCACGATCGCGCGCTGAGCCCGCTCAGGCGCCGAGCGCGCCGTCGCCCTCTCCGACCCCGATCTCCGCGAGCGCGGCCTTCCGCTGCTCGTGGTGGGTGAGGATCTGCAGCTCGATCGCGAGATCCACCTTGCGGAGAGACACCTCCGGCGGCACCCTGAGCGTCGTCGGGGCGAAGTTCAGGATCGAGCGGATCCCCGCCCGCACCATCGCGTCCGCGACCTCCTGCGCCGCCGCGGCCGGCGTCGCGATGATCCCGATCGCCGCGCGGTGCTCGCGTACGATCCGCGGCAGGTCCTCGAGCGGACGGATCCGCAGCCCGTCGATCTCGGTGCCGATCTTCGCCGGGTCGGTGTCGATGAGCGCCACCGTCCGGAACCCCCGCTCCGCGAACCCCCGGTACCGGGCGAGGGCCTGCCCGAGGTTGCCGACGCCGACGATGATCGTCGGCCAATCCTGCGTGAGCCCGAGCTCCCGCCGCACCTGGTGGATGAGGTGCGCGACGTCGTAGCCGACGCCGCGCGTCCCGTACGAGCCGAGGTGGGAGAGGTCCTTGCGGACCTTCGCCGCGTTCACGCCGCTCGCCGCCGCGAGCTCCACCGAGGAGACCGTGGAGACCCCCCGCTCGGCCATCTCGACGAGGACCCGGAGGTAGATCGGCAGGCGAGCGACCGTCGCCTCGGGGATGGGCCGCACGCTCACAAGCTCAGCCTACCCCGCGGGGCGAGGCCGTTCCACGAGCGCACGAAGGCCCCCGGTGCGAGCTCAGGACCGCACCCGTGCGGCGAACGCGGCGGGGTCCACCCGGGCCTCGAAGGCCTCCTCCCCGTCCACCACGACGACCGGGATCCGGATGCCGTACGCGAGCTCGAGCTCGTCGTCCGAGCTCACGTCGATCTCCCGGAAGGCGAACGCGACGCGCTCGCGCACGGCGAGGATCACCTCCCGCGCCTCGTCGCAGAGGCCGCACCCGGGGCGCGAGTAGAGCACGACGGAGGTCATCGCCCGGAGATGGTACCGGCGTCTGCTACAACGGTGGGGTGGACGAGGGCGACCGGCTCGACCTCGAGCTGCACCGGCGCGTCGCGGCCGGTGAGCGCGAGGCCTTCGAGGCCCTGTACCGGCGGTACGGGGCCGCCGCGTACGGCCTCGCGCGGCGCGTGACGGCGCAGGAGGCGCTCGCGCAGGAGGTCGTGCAGGACGCGTTCCTCGCGCTGTGGCGGGCGCCCGAGGCCTACGACCCCTCCCGCGGCACGTTCCGGTCGTTCTTCCTCTCGCTCGTGCACCACCGGGCCGTGGACACCGTCCGGCGCGAGGAGCGGCTGCGCCGTCGGGCCGAGCGAGCCGCGAACCTCGAGCCCTCGGCCGGCGAAGACGTAGCGGAGGGCGTCGTGGACGAGGCCGACCTGGCGCATCGGCGCAAGCGGGTCCTCGAGGCGCTCGGAGCGCTGCCGCCCGAGCAGCGAACGGTCCTGGAGATGGCCTACTTCGGAGGCGCCACGCAGGCGCGGATCGCCGAGGAGCTCGGCATCCCGATCGGGACCGTGAAGACGCGGACCCTGGCGGCCATGCGGAAGCTCCGCCGGGCCCTGGAGGAGGATTGAGTGCAGGGGGCGATGGACGAGCACGAGCGCATCCTCGAGCTGCTCGCCGGGTGCGTGCTCCTCGCGCTCGAGGGCGAGGAGGCCGAGGAGGCGGAGCGGCTCCTCGCCGAGCACGTTCCGGGCTGCCGCACCTGCCGGACCGCTCTCGCGGACCTCCAGGCCACGGTCGGCGACCTCGCCCTGGCCGCACCCCCGATCGAGCCGCCCGAGCTGCTCCTGCCCCGGCTCCGGCGCCGGATCTCGGAGCCGGGCTCGGGACGGCGGCGGGGGCTCGCCATCGCGGCCCTCGTGGCGGGCGTGACCGCCCTCGCCGGGATGGCCGGGCTCTCGGTCTCCCTCGGCAGCCGCGCCACCCGCGCGGAGGCCGAGCGGATCACGGCCGTCGAGATGCTGAGCGCCCTGCGCGACCCCTCGACCCGACCGGTCCCCCTCCAGGCGACCTCGGCCGCCGCGACGGGAGGTCTGGTCGAGATCGCGCACCAGGAGCGCCTGTACCTCTACGGCGAGGGCGTCCCGGACCCCGCCCCCGGCCATGCGTACCAGCTGTGGCTCGGCAGCGGGGGCACCTTCACCCCCGTCGGCGAGCCCTTCCTGCCGCGGGGCGGGCTCGTGCTCCTGCGGCTCATCATCGAGGGGGGTCGGTTCGACGAGATCCTCATCACCGAGGAGCCGCTCGGCGAGGAGCCGACGGAGCCCACCCTCGAGCAGGGCCGCACCTGGCACGCCGAGATCGCCGCGTGAGCGGGCGGCTCAGGAGGAGGAGCGCGCGACGGAGACCGGTCGCGAGGCGCGCAGGAAGCCCCAGAACATGACGGCGATGCCCGCCGCGAGCGTGGCCGAGAATCCCACGAGCTGACCGGAGAGCGCGAACGCCGACCCCGCCGCCACCACCGTCGCCCCGACCGCGATCCCGAGCGTGCCCTGGAACCGATCCCGCAGCCCCGGTCGTCCCCGCATGCGCCAGGCCGACCAGAGCGTCCCTCCCACCAGGAGGAAGTACGCGGGGAAGGCGTAGTAGCGCGCGAGATCCAGCACGAACGGATCCCGCGCCCAGGCCTCCCGTCCGAGCGGCAGGTCGCGGGCGAGCGCCGCGAGGTCCAACGTCCCCGTCCGCACCCGGGCGAGCGCGAACGCGGTCCCGAAGAGCAGGACCACGAGCACGCCGAGCCGGAAGCGCCGGTCCTCGGCCAGGAGGAACAGCTCGCCCGCGGCGAGGTACGGCACGTTCAAGACGGCGCCGAGGAGCCAGTACCAGCGGTACTCGGCCGTGCTCCAGCCGTCCCGCACCCCGAGGGCGAGCGCGAGCGAGGCCGCCGCGTACATCAGCAGCGCCACCGCCCACAGCAGTTGCGCGGGACGGCGACGGACGATGTACCGTTGGAGCAACGCGACCGCGAAGACGGTGGCGACGGCCGCCGCGCCCGAGGGGACGAGCCACATGTGATGAGGATAGCCCCGGGAACGGACGGCGGCGACGGCACGTCTGAAGGGTGATCTGCCGAGAGGGGGCATCATGTCCGATCCACGTTCCTCGCCACGTCGCCGCCTGTCGCGGCTCGCCGGCGCGACCACGTTCCTGGTCCTCGCATCGATGCTCTGGGCCGGCCCGGCGCCGGCCGCGACGCCGTGCACGAGCCCGCCCGCGACCATCTCGCAGGCCAGGCTCACCCCCGGCACCGCGGGCAGCGGTCTCACGACGCTCGACGGGACCACGCCGGTCCCGTTCGACTTCGAGGTCGTGGGCACGATCCCCGACGGCTGGATGCTCGGCCTCGACGCGATCGTGATCCGGATCACGGGGCCCGCCTCCTTCCTGGATGCGACCGGCGGGGTCTTCTTCGGGATGTCCGGCTCGCCCGCATACGTGCACGGCAAGCTCGCCGGCGCGGTCTCGGGCGTCTTCTGGGACGACCCCACGTTCGGCGTCCTCACCCCCGCCAAGGCCATGCTCGAGGTCCTCGAGGCCGCCCAGGGAGCGCCCCTGCGCCTGGCGCGGACGATCCGCCCGACCGACGCGGTCCGTCGGGCGATCGCGGAGGCCCAGGGCGTCGCCGTGAGCGAGGTGACCGGGACGTTCCGTCAGCTGCCGACCCCGCTCGGGGTCGCCGGCCTCCCCCCCTCGAAGGTGCGGGAGCTCCAGGCCCGGCTCGATGAGCGCGGGGAGAACGTGCGGGTGTACCGGGCGTCGGCCTCGCGCATCTCGGCGAGCTCGGTCACCCCGACGCCCTTCGCGGCGGGCGAGCCCCTCGGCGCGGCGATCGCCTACGGCGACGCGGCGATCTACGCGACGGGCACGGCCACCTTCACCTGCGGCGACTACGTCGTCGCCTTCGGGCACCCGTTCTTCTGGGACGCGCCGGGGGAGGTCTCGCTCGGCCTCTCGGGCGCGAGCGGCCTCATGGTCATCAAGGGCGGGCAGGGGCTGTGGCCCGGGTTCCGGTACGCGCTGCTCACCGAGGCCCGCGGCACGGTCGTCCAGGACCGCACCGCCGGCATCGCCGGGGTGGTCGGGCAGGAGCCCGCGTCGACGCCGATCCGCTCCCACCTCCTCGACCGGGACTCGGGGGCCCGCCGTCACGGCCTCACCGAGGCGGTCCACACGTGGGGCTGGTGGATCGAGGAGATCGTCTGGCTCCACCTGTGGCTGAACTACGCCGCGCTCCTCGGCCACTTCCCGACCGAGGGGACGGCGGACCTCGCCTGGACGATCACCGGCACCACCGAGTCCGGCCCGTTCACCGTCTCCAACCGGTGGATGACCTGGAGCGAGTGGGACGCCACGGACGTCATCTGGAGTCTCGTGAGCGCGGTCGACGCCCTGCGGTTCAACGGGTTCGAGGACGTCACGTTCACCGGCGTCTCGACCCACGGCTCGATCTCCGGCGATGAGCTCGTCGGCGAGATCACGCGGATGCGGGTGGGGAGCACCACCGAGCCCGAGCTCCGGGCCCGAGCCCGCCTGCGAGCGCGGCCGGGCGACGAGGTCACCGTCGAGGTCACCCTGACGATGGCCGAGGGGGGGACGCAGGTGCTCACCACCTCGTTCCACGTCCCTCGGGGGGTCCGCGGCCTCCAGGAGATCGTCGTCCGCGGGGGCAAGCAGCGCTGGCGCTACCCCGACGTGGGCTCCTTCGAGGAGCTCGTGGCCGAGCTGAACAGCGGCGAGCACCCCGACGACCTCGTGATCGCCGGCCTCGGACGGACGCGCCTGCGCCCCCAGGACGTGATCGTGGAGGGCAGGGACGCGTTCCGCCTCGAGATCATCCGCTGAGGACGGAGGCGCGCGGGCGCAGGGGCGGGGCCCGGACGGGCCCCGCCCCTGCTAGCCTGCGCGCGTGCGCCCCTTCACGAAGCTCACGCTGCTCGCCCTGTTCCTGCTCCTGCTCGCCGCGGCCATCGCCCAGTTCACGATGGAGCCGCCGGAGCGCCCCTACCCGGGCCCCGTCCCGGGCACGCCCTTCCCCGTCGCGCCCGCCTCCCCCTGAGCCCCGTCAGCCGCCGAGCACCACGGCGTCGCCGACCCTGAGCCCGAGGAGCTCGGCCGCGCTGCCGCGGTTCACGACGAGGGCGAGCAGCCCGTCGGAGTCCACGAGGAGCCCCAGCGCTCCGGGCGCGAGGTCGGTGAAGGTGTCGACGCGCGCGATCGCCCGCGACCCGATCTGCAGGATCGGGCCGAGCCCCGCGGCCTCGAGGTCCTCGGGACGGGCGTTCAGCTGCACGTTGCCGAAGGCGTCCACCGCGAGGACCCGAGCCCCCACGGAGCCCGGCGCGACCATGGGCCGGGGGACCTCGAGACCCCGCAGCTCGCCCACGGGCACGGGCGGCCCGAGCTCCTCCAGGGCGGCGCCGTTCGCGAGGTGCGCCGCGGCGGGCGCGAAGACGTCCCGACCGTGGAAGGTCCGCGAGACCGGGTGGAGCAGCACCTCCGGCGAGACGATCTCGACCGCCCGCTCTACACCCCCGAGCTCGGCCCATGCGAGGGACAGCAGCCCGTTGTCGGGCCCGACGAGGTGGGCGCCGGAGCGCGCCTCGACGGCGATCGGTCGCCGCTCGGACCCCACGCCCGGATCCACGACGGCGAGGTACACCGCGTCGTCCGGCATGAACCGCGCCGCGCGGCCGAGCAGGAGCGCCCCCTGGAGCACGTCCTGGCGGGCCACGTGGTGGGTGAGGTCGATGACGCGGGCCTCCGGGGCGATCCGCGCGATCACCCCGTGGCAGACCCCGACGAAGACGTCGGCGAGCCCGTAGTCCGTGCAGAAGACGATCGGCCGGGTCATGCCGCGGGCGCCACCTGCTCGAGGTACCCGAGGATCAGCGTCCGGGCTCGACCGGCCTGGTTGCTCGAGAGGATGTCGGTCCCGTGGGCGTCGGTCGTGAGGATCTCGACCCGCTTCGGGGGCGGCGAGCGGTCGTACAGGCGCTCGGCGTCCGTCGCGGCCTGCCCGTCCCCGGTGCCGGCGATGAACAGCTTGGCGGCGCCCACCCGGGTGAGCACGTCGGGCGTGAGGTCCATCCCCTCGAAGGAGGCCGGGGCCGAGAGCGTGATCACGGCCTCGACGGAGACCCCCTCCTGGGCGGCGGCGAGCAGCGACGCCGTGCCGCCCATGCTCGCCCCGATGAGCACGACGCGCCGCGCGCCCCGGCTCCGGACGAAGTCGAGGGCGCCGAGCACGTCCCGCCAGATCTCGCCGAGGTCGCGCTCCCCCGCCGAGCAGCCGCCCACGCCGCCCGGGCAGTAGCCCCGGAAGTCGTAGGTGAGGACGAGGTACCCGGCGTCCGCGAGGTCCTCCGCGAAGGACCACCACGAGCGCTGGTCGGCGGGCCGCATGTGCGAGAGCACGACCCCGACCGAGCCCTCCCCGATGAGCCGCCCCTCGAGGCGTACCCCGTCCGCGGAGCGGAACGACACGGCTCGGGAGCCCTCGGGGGGCGCGCTCGGTGGCTCGGCCCCGCGGCACGCCTCGGTGAGCAGCACCACGGCCAGCGCCCCGACGAGCACCCGACCTCGCCCCGCGGTCCACCGCCGCCCCGTCACGCCCACGGACGGAGCCCCCTCGTACCTAGCGACCCTGCTGACGGCGCTGCCAGCGGGTCTTCTTCAGCAGCTTCTTGTGCTTCTTCTTCCGCATCTTCTTGCGGCGCTTCTTGATCAGCGACGGCAAGCGGCGTCCCTTCTCCTCGAGCTCTACCCGGATCCGAACAGGTTCCGGAGGTCCACGCGCTTGGCGCGGTACCCCTCCTCCAGACGAACGGACCCCAGTCTAAGCGCCTTCGGGCCCGCTGCCACCGGGGTGATCAGCCGCAGCAACCCCTCCTCCGGCAGGTGCTCGAGGTATCCCAGCCCGAGGTACCCCCCGGCCCCGTCCGAGAGCCCGACCAGGAGGTGGTCGAGCTGGGCGAGGTCGAACAGCGGCGGCAGCGCCGGCATGAACACGGTCGGCTTGACCCGGAAGCGGTGGAGCCCCGCCGAGAAGTACCGGCGCATCGCCCGCTCGCGGTTCTCCGCCCGCTGCTCGACGGAGGTCGGCACGACCTGCGGGTGCACGCCGAGGGGGACCACCTCGGTCTCGAAGAACCGCTGGATGACGCCGAGGAGCGGGAGCAGCTCCTCGCCGCGCTGGAGCCCCACGACGAGGTCCGGCCGGAGGAGCTCGACCTTGTGGTACTTCAGGATCTGCCCGTGGATCCCGGACACGAGCCCGCTCGTGTCCACGACCACGAGATCGGCTCCCCGCTCCGTCGCCGCATGGAACAGCCTCGCCACAGCGGTGACGACCTGGAGCAGGTGCCCCTCGGGGGAGGTCGAGCCGACGAACCAGAGCAGATCCTCCCGCGCGAGCCGCTCGGGCTCCAGGTCGTCCGCCCGGCGGATCACCTTCAGGGTCACGGTCGCCGGCGGCCCCACCGTCTTCTGCCCCACGTCGGCGTCGAGGAACGCGCAGACGCGCCCGGCCTCGATGCCGACCCGCAGGAGCGCGCGCGAGAGCGTGGTCTTGCCGGTATCGAGCCCGCCGATCACGAGGACGGTGCGCCGCTCCCGCACCGCCCGCTCGACGAGCGCCTCGTGCTCGTTCACGTCCGCCTCCGGATGTCGTTCCTCCCGGAGGCCGGTCTTCACGCGTGGTACCTCAGGCCGGCGTGGGGCCCTCCCGACCCCGGTGGCCGGATGCGGACGGGATGCTCTGGTCACGGGGTCGTCCGACCCCGCTCGCGCGTTCGAACCGTGCCTCGATGGAAGGTGTGCTCGTCAACGTCCCCCTATCCTAGCGGGGTCGCTCGGCGGCCCGGGGCTGCTCAGGGCAGGCGCCCAACGATCGCCTGGAAGCAGGGCCAGTAGTCCTCGGGGCGCACGTTGTCGTCCATCACCACGACGATCTCCGTCCGTCCGACGGCCGCGGCGACGACGAGCGCGGGGTCGTTCACGTCGGCGATCGACACGGTCTCGACCCCCGCCTCGATCGCCCCGCCGGCGAACCCGTGGTCGGCGAAGACGAGGTCGGGGCGCTCGGCGTCGATCATCCGGCGGATCGGCTCCGCGCTGTGGGTGTGGCGCATCGAGGTCCCGTCGGTCAGCATCGCCACGCCCTCGAGGTAGCGCACCTCCCAGGGGTGGTCCCGGCCGGGCTCCTGCCACGGGACGCCCTCGAAGGGCTGCAGGAGCTCCACGCCGCGCGCGCGCAGCTGCCGACCGACCTCGATGTACAGGTGGGCGAGGCCCACGGGGTGGCCGGTCGCGAGGATCACGCGCTCGCGCCGGCGGACCGCCCGCGCCAGCCGGTCGCCGAGCGCCTCGCACGCGCCGAGGACGAGATCCGGGTCGACCGGCACCGGTCCCGAGCGCCACGCCGGCGTCGGCGTGAACCCCGCCGCGCGGCCGACGAGCGCGAGGGCCTCCTCGGGCTCCAGCGCACCGGCGATGCCGGACAGGCCGAAGAGCTTGTCGGGGTCCCCCGCGCACAGGAGCTCGACGTTGCGACGGACGTTGTCCATGGCGTGGCTGACCTCGGGGCCCGCGATCCGGCCTTCGAGGAGCCCGCGCCGGAGCTCCTCGCGCGTGCACGGACGAGGCTCCCAGCGGTCGTCGATGCGCGGCAACGCCCGCGCGTGGGCTACGGTAACGTCCATCGGACGCTCATCCTACGGGAGCACGGCATGTTCGAGATCTCGCTCGCAGGGCGGACGGCGATCGTGACGGGCGCGGGGCGCGGCATCGGGCGGGCCATCGCCCTCGAGCTCGCGCGGGCCGGCGCCGATGTCGCCGTGGCGTCGCGCACGCCGGCGGAGCTCGAGGAGGTGGCGGCCGAGATCCGGGGGCTCGGCCGGCGGGCGCTCGTCGCCCCCACCGACGTCACCGACCGGTCCGCGGTCGAGGGGCTCATCGCTCGGACCCTCGACGAGCTCGGCCGCCTCGACGTGATGGTGAACAACGCGGGCGTCGCCCCCTTCACGACCCCGTTCCTCGACACCGACCCCGAGGGGTTCGACGCGGGCTTCCGGGCCAACGTCGACGCGGTGGTGCACGGCGCGCGGGCGGCCGGGCGCGTGCTGTGCGCCCAGGGCTCGGGATGCGTCCTCAACCTCGCCTCGATCGACGCGTTCATGGCCGAGGTCGGGCTCGCCTACTACAACGCGGCCAAGGCCGCGGTCGTGAGCCTCACGAGGACCCTCGCGCTCGAGTGGGCCGCGAGCGGGGTGCGGGTGAACGCCATCGCGCCGGGCTGGATCGACACCCCGATGAACGCGCCGGAGAAGGCCGACCCGCAGGCCGAGGCGAGGATCCTCGGTCAGATCCCGATGGGGCGCTGGGGCCGACCCGAGGAGATCGCCGCGGCGGCCGTGTTCCTGTGCTCGGACGCGGCCTCGTTCATCACCGGCGAGGTCCTGGTCGTGGACGGTGGCCAGACCGTGACGAGCGCCCGGGAGCGCTGAGCGTGGACCTCCGCGGGGCCGTCGCGGTCGTCACGGGCGCCTCCGCGGGGATCGGGGAGGCGACCGCCCTCGCCCTCGCCCGAGCCGGCGCGCGGGTGGTCCTCGCGGCGCGGCGGCTCGAGCGCCTGGAGTCCCTGGCGGAGCGGATCGCCGCCCGGGGCGGCGAGGCCCTCGCGGTCCGCTGCGACGTCACGATCCGGGGCGACCTCGAGGAGCTCGTGGCCCGCACCGACGAGGCCTACGGGCGGTGCGACGTGCTCGTGAACAACGCCGGGATCCCCGGCGGTGGGCCCTTCCGCGAGCTCTCGGCCGAGCAGATCGAGCGGGTGGTCCGCGTGAACCTGCTCGGGGTGATGCTCGGCACCCGCGTCTTCCTCCCCATGATGCTCGAGCGGCGGCGGGGACACATCGTGAACGTCGCCTCGCTCGCGGGCCGGTTCGCCACGCCCGGCTCGTCGGTGTACGGGGCGACGAAGCACGCCGTCGTGGCCTTCAGCGAGTCCCTGTACTACGAGCTCCGCCCCCTCGGCATCCTCGTGACGACCGTGAACCCCGGCTTCACCCGCACCGAGGGCTTCCCCCAGGAGGGCATCCCGCGCCCGCTCGTGATGCGGCCGGAGCGGGTGGCGGCGGTCATCGTCGACGTGGTGCGGCGGGGCCGGGCGCCCGAGGTCTCGGTGCCGAGGGCGCTCGCGGCGGCCCAGGTCTTCCGCGTCCTCACGCCGCCCCTGTACCGGCTCGGGGTGCGCGGGATCGCCGCGGGGCCCCTCGGTCCACGGCTCGCCCCACCCCGCCCCACCGACCGCGGCTGAGCCCGCCGGTCACCCGAGCGGGCCGCCGAGCCGGTGGAGCTTCAGCATGTTCGTCGAGGCCTTCCCGGCCGGAATCGCGGCGACCATGACGACCGCGTCGCCCTCACGGGCGAGACCGCGCTCCCGCAGACCCCGGTCCATGAGGCCGATCATCGCGTCGGTGTCGTGCGGCCGCTCCGCCGGCAACGGCCGCACCCCGTGGCGCACGTGCAGGGCGCGGCGGACGCCGGCGTCGGGGACGAAGGCGTACACGGGCACGCGCGGACGCTCGCTCGAGAGCAGCCCGGCCGTGCGGCCCGACTCCGTGTAGCACGCGATCGCCACGACGGCGTGGTCCTCGGCGGCCATCCCGGCCGCCGCGTGGGCGACGGCCGAGGCCTCATACCGGTGCGCGCACGGGGCCCCCGGGACCCGGAAGACGCCCGCCCGCGCCTCCGCGACGTCGGCGATGCGCGAGGCGGCGCGGGCGGCCTCGACCGGGTGGGCGCCGATCGCGGTCTCGCCGGAGAGCATGATCGCGTCGGCCCCGTCGAGCACGGCGTTCGCGACGTCGCTCGCCTCCGCCCGCGTCGGACGGGGGCTCCGGACCATGGACTCCAGCATCTGGGTGGCCACGATCGCCGGGCGACCGGCCGCCCGCGCCGCCCGGAGCAGCTCCTTCTGCAGGAGCGGGATCTCCTCCATCGGCAGCTCGACGCCGAGATCGCCCCTCGCCACCATGATCGCGTCCGCGTGGGCCAGGATCTCGGCGATCCGCTCGACCGCCGGGCGGGTCTCGATCTTCGCGACGATCGGCACCGGGCGCGCGCCCATGAGGTCCCGGAGGCGGGTCACGTCGGAGGCCTCCCGCACGAACGATTGGGCCACCAGGTCCACCCCCATCGCGAGCGCCCGCGCGAGCGCCTCGCGGTCGCGATCGGTGACGCCCGGCAGCGAGAGGCGCTCGGCGGGGACGTTGAGGCCGGCCCCCGAGCGCACCGGGCCTCCCCTCGCGACCTCGGCCACGACCTCCGGGTCCGTCTCGAGGACCACCAGCTCGACGGCCCCGTCCGACAGGAACACCCGGTCGCCCCGGCGCAGGTCGCGGCCGAGGTCGGGGTAGGTCGTGCTCGCGCCGGCGGCGTCCCCCGGAGGACCGCCGGCCCGCAGCACGAACCGGGCGCCCGCCCGCAGGAGGGCCTCGCCGTCCCGGAGCTCGCCGAGACGGATCTTCGGACCCGGGAGGTGGGCCATCACGGCCGGCTCGAGCCCGGCTCGAGCCGCAGCCTCGCGCGCGGCGCGCACGAGCGCGGCCTGCTCGCTGGGCTCCCCGTGGGAGAGGTTCACGCGGAAGACGTCGGTCCCGCCTCCAGCAGCCCGTCCAGCGCCGACGGATCGGAGCTCGCCGGCCCGAGGGTGCACACGAGCTTCGCGTGGCGCCTCACGGCTCGAGCCCGAAGCGTGGGAAGACCGTCCGGCGCACGAGCCCGATCACCTCCTCGACGCGCTCGTCCCGGTCGGGCTCGGGGAGCGGGTCCTCGGAGAAGGTCACGGGGACCTCGGCCCGCAGGCGGAACTCGATCCGCTCGATGAAGGACTCGGGCAGCTCGTCGGGGAGCTCGGCGCCGGCCATCTCGGCGAAGTACAGGGTCCAGGCCCGCGGCACGACCCGCGCCCACTGGTAGCCACCGCCGCCGGTCGCGACCCACCGCCCTCCGGCCGCCTCGTGCCCGAGCGCGTGGAGGGCCCGCGCCGTCTCCCGGTAGGCGCCGGTCGTGAGGCGCAGGTGCGCGATGGGGTCCGAGGCGTGGGTGTCGCACCCGAGCTGGGTCACGAGGACCGAGGGCCGGAAGGCCCGCACGAGGGGCGGCACGACGGCCTCGAACGCGCGCAGCCAGGCCCGGTCGCCGGTGCCCGGGGGCAGCGGCACGTTCACCTTCGTGCCCTCGGCCTCGCCCCCGCCCAGCTCGTCCACGAACCCGGACCCGGGGAACAGGTACTCGCCGGACTCGTGCAGCGAGATCGTGAGGACCCGGGGCTCGCGCCAGAAGACGGCCTGGACGCCGTCGCCGTGGTGGGCGTCGACGTCCACGTAGGCGACGCGCTCGACGCCGCGCTCGAGCAGCCACGCGATCGCGATCGCGGGGTCGTTGTAGACGCAGAAGCCCGAGGCGCGGGCGGGCATCGCGTGGTGCAGGCCGCCGGCGGCGTTGAAGGCGTGCGCCACCCGGTCCTCCAGGACCGCCTCGGCGGCCGCGATCGACGCCCCCACGACGGCGGCGGCGGCCTCGTGCATGTCGGCGAACACCGGGTTGTCCCCGGGGCCGTACCCGTAGCGGTGCCAGGGCCCCTCCTCCCCGTGGCCGGCCCGCCGCGTGGCCTCGACGAAGTCCGGCTCGTGCACGAGCAGGATCTCCTCGTCGGTCGCCGCCCGGCCGGCGAGGACCTCCACGCTCGGCAGCTCCATGAGCCCGCACGCGCGGATCAGCTCCCACGTGTACAGGACGCGCTCGGGGCGCAGGGGGTGCTGCGGCCCGTGGTCGTAGGCGCGCGCCTCGGGGGCGAGGACGAGCCCGGCGCGGCCGCCCATCGCTCAGGCGACCCGGCCGGCCGTCCGAGCAACCTCGCCGATCGCCTCGACCGCGAGCGAGATCGCGAGGTCGAGCTCCTCCTCGGAGATCACGAGCGGCGGGCCGAACATCACGAGGTCCCCGTCCCGGCCGTCCACGTGCCCGGTGCTCGAGTACAGGAGCAGCCCACGCTCGCGCGCCGCCTGGAGCACCCGCTCGGTCACCTGCTCCGAGCGAGGGAACGGCGCCTTCGTCTCCCGGTCGGCCACGAGCTCGACCCCGACCATGAGCCCGATCCCCCGCACGTCGCCCGCGATCGGGCTCGAGGCGAGATGCTCGCGCAGCCCCGCGAGGAGGTGCTCGCCCTTCTCCCGCGCGGCCTCCACGAGCTCGCCCTCCCGCAGGCGCCGCAGGGTGGCGTGCGCGACGGCGGCCCCGATCCCGTTGTGGGACCAGGTGAACCCGTGGACGAAGCCGCGCGGCTTGACGGTCTCGTAGACGTGGGCGCTCGCGGCCGCGAAGCCGAAGGGGAAGTACCCGCTCGTCGAGCCCTTGCCGGCCGTCAGGATGTCCGGCCGCACCCCCCAGTGGTCGATGCCGAACCACCGGCCCGTCCGGCCGAACCCGGTCATCACCTCGTCGGCGACGAGGAGCACGCCGTGACGGCGGCAGACCTCGGCCACCGCCGGCCAGTAGTCCGGGGGCGGGACCGTCGCCGCGAGGGTCGCGCCCCCGACGGGCTCGGCGATGAACGCGGCCACGCGCTCGGGGCCGACGTCCAGGATCAGCGCCTCCAGCGCCTCGGCGTAGCGCGGGCCGCAGGCCTCGGGGTGCTCGGGCATCACGCAGCGGTACTCGTAGGGGGTCTCGGTGTGCCGGAACCGGCCGAGCCAGGGCAGGTAGGGCCCCTTCAGCTGGTCCTTGCCGCCCACGTCGAGCGCGCCGAGCGTGTTGCCGTGGTAGGACTGCCGCCGCCCGATGACGACGTGGCGCTCCTGGCCCCGCGCCAGGTGGTAGGTGCGGGCGAGCTTCAGCGCGGTCTCCACCGCCTCGCTGCCGCCCGAGACCGGGTAGATCATCGCGCCGTCCAGCGGCAGCACGGTCGCGACGTCCTCGGCGTAGGCCTCGAGCGCCTCGGTGGTGAACATCGTGCCGTGGACGTACTGGACCCTGGCCGCCTGGCGCGCCATGGCGCCGAGGAGCGCCGCATCGCCGTGGCCGACGTTGGAGACGATCGCCCCGCCCGCGGCGTCGAGGTAGCGCGCGCCCTCGGCGTCGGTGATCCAGACGCCCTCGGCGTGCACCGCCCTCGGCAGCTCGCGGGTGAGGACCCGACGGAAGACGTGGGTCATGCTCGCCCTCCTCTCACGCGCCCCCTCCCGCGCCGGGCCCCAGCGCGCGCGGCTCGAGCCGGGTCTCGGTCACGGCCTCGCCGCGGGCCTCCACGCGGTAGGCGGCCGCGCCCTCGCGCGAGGCGACGACCTCGGCGAGCTCGGTCCCCTCGAAGTGGAGCGCGACCCCGTCGTCGGCCGCGTACCCGGCGGGCAGGCGACGCTCCCGCACGAACCGGTGGTAGGCCGGGCGCCGGTCGGGCTCGCCGTCGTAGTGCGGGCAGAACGAGCCGGGCAGGATCCCGAGGCCGTCCCGCCAGGGCGCGAGCTCGGGCCCGAGCGAGTCGGTGACGCCCGCCCCGAACCAGCACAGCGCGCCCGCGCTCACCCCGGCGAGCACGACCCCGCGCTCCCAGGCCTTGCGCAGCACCTCGTCCAGGCCGTGGATCCGCCAGACCGCGACCATGTTCGCCGTGCTCCCGCCGCCCACGTAGACCACGTCGTGGCTCGCCAGGATCTCGCCGATCGGCGGGTACGGGAGCCGGAACAGCGACAGGTGCGTGGGCCGGCACTCGCGCTCGGTGAACGCGGCGTAGAAGCGCTCGATCAGGGAGGCGGCGTCCCCGCTCGCGGTCGGGACGAACACGACGCGGGGGCACTCCTTGCCGGTCAGCCCGAGGATGTAGTCGTCGAGGAGCGGGTCGCCGTCGGCGAACCCGCCCCCGCCGAGCGCGACGATGTGCCGCTCACCCACGCCGGTCGCTCACGAGGTGTAGACGCCCTCGGGGTCGAGCTCCTCGCGGATCAGGCGGAGCTCCTCGGGCGTCGGCGGCGGGGTCTCCCCGAGGTCCGGCGAGACCTTCGGCTCCCAGCCCGTGTTCTCGCGCACCTGCTCGAGCGTGACCCCGGGGTGCAGCGTGAGGAGCGTCATCTCGCCGGTCTCCTCGTCGAAGCCGTAGGTCCCGAGGTCGGTCACGACGTTCGTCGGCCCGCTCCCCCACCAGCCGCGGGCGCGGTCGTGCTCGGGGTCGCCCGAGTGCCCCGGCGAGGTCCGGAAGTGGAGCGTCTCCACGAAGGACCGCTGCGCCTGGCGCATGATCACGAGGACCTTCCGGGCGTGGATCGCGATCTCGCACGCCCCCCCCGAGCCCGGCAGCCGGACCTTCGGCTTCGCGTAGTCCCCGATCACCGTCGTGTTCAGGTTCCCGAACCGGTCGATCTGGGCCCCGCCGAGGAAGGCGACGTCGATGAGCCCGGCCTGCAGGTAGTAGGCGAAGAGCTCGAACATCGAGGTCACCGCGGTCGAGCCCGACACGAGCGTGGGATCGCCGATCGACAGCGGCAGCCGCTCCGGCCGCGCCCCGAAGACCCCGGACTCGTAGACGAGCTGCAGGTCGGGCGCCACCGTCCGCTGCGCGAGGTTGCAGACGATGTTCGGCAGCCCCACGCCCACGAAGCAGTTCCGCACGCCGGCGAGCAGCCGCGCCGAGGCGGCGATCATGATCTCGTTCTTCGTGTAGGGCAGGGGGTCGCTCATGCGTACCTCCCGTAGTCGACCTCGCCGGAGGGCATCGGCTCGGGCCGCAGCGACTCCCAGTGGGCCGGCCCCATCTTCTCGATGTAGTCGGCGTGGCTCTCGAGGTCGTAGACCCACTCCTTCAGCCACGCCTCGAGGGCCTCCGGGTCGCGCGAGATCTCGTCCCACTTGAGGTAGAACGCGTTGTCCCGGTCGTAGTAGCCCTGGGCGAACGAGGGGTGGCAGCTGAAGGGCTGCTCGACGACGGCGTCCACGATCACGCTCGGGATCACCGTGCGGTTGGGGTCGCGGCGGATCACGGCCTCGTCGACGAGCTCCTCGCAGACCACGATCACGCGATCGGCCGCGAAGGCGGCCTCCTTCTGACACCCGAGCAGGCCCCAGATCTGCGCGTCGCCCTCCGGCGTCGCCCGCTGGCAGGCGACGATCGTCACGTCGGGCCGGAGCGGCGGCACCACCGCGACCTCCGTCCCGTCCTCGTAGGGCGAGCGCATCCACCGGATGTTCGGGTTCACCTTCGGGATGTCGCTCTCGTAGTAGGAGCGGATCGGGAAGAACGGCAGGTTCGCCGCGCCGGCGACGTAGCGGCAGACCATGCCGAAGTGCGAGTACTCCTCGATCTCCAGCGGCTCGGGGTCCTGCTGCTCGATCCGGCGCCGCACCGCGTGCAGCGAGCCGACCCCGGGGTTCCCGAGCCAGGAGAAGATGAGCTTGCGCGCCACCCCCGCGCCGATCATCTGGTCGTAGATCACGTCCGGCGTCATCCGCGCGAGCACGAGGTCGCGCTTGCGCTGCCGGATGATCTCGTGACCGGCGGCGAAGCAGATCAGGTGCGTGAAGCCCTCGATCGCCACCGTGTCGCCGTCGCGGACGAGCTCCGCGACGGCGTCCCGCATCGTCGTGACCTTGCTGCCCACCGGCGACCACCATCCTTGCCGGCCGCTGACCCCGCGGCCGAGCGTCTAGCGGGCCTCGACCTCGGCGATCGCCTCCTCGAAGACCTCCAGCGCCGTCTTGGCCTGGTCCTCCCGGAACACGAGCGGGGGCGACATCCGGATCGCGTCCTCCCCACAGCCGAGCACGAGCAGGCCCCGGCGGAACGCCGCCTGCTCGACCGCCGCGGCCGCGTCGTGGCCCCTGAACCCGACCCCGATCATGAGCCCGAGCCCGCGCACGTCGGCGACGAGGTCGGGGTGCCGCTCGCGGATCCCGCGCAGGCCCTCGAGCAGCACGCCCCCCACGTGCGCCGCGTTCTCCGCCAGGCCGCCCTCCACGAGCTCGATCGTCGCGAGCGCGGCCGCGCAGGACAGCGGGTTCCCCCCGTACGTCGAGCCGTGCGCACCCGCGTCCCAGGTCATGAGCTCCTCGCGCGCGACCATCGCCCCGAGCGGCATCCCGCTCGCGATCCCCTTGGCCGACAGCAGGACGTCCGGCTCGACGCCGAAGTGCTGGATCGCCCACATCGCGCCGGTCCGCCCCATCCCGCTCTGGACCTCGTCCGCGACGAGCAGGATGCCGTGCGCGTCGCAGAGCTCGCGCAGGTACGCGAGCCACCCCTCGGGCGGCACGACGTACCCGCCCTCGCCGAGCACCGGCTCGACGAAGATCGCCGCCACCTCCCGCGGGCTCACGAGGTGCCGGAACAGCACCTCCTCGATGTACCCGAAGTCGCCGTAGGAGGCGTGGAGCACGCCGGGCAGCAGCGGCCCGAAGCCGGCCCGGTACTTCGCCTTGCTCGCCCCGAGCGAGACCGCCCCGTAGGAGCGCCCGTGGAAGGAACCGTAGAAGGCGATCGCGTACTGCCGGCCGGTGTGGTGACGGGCGAGCTTCAGGGCGGCCTCGACGGCCTCGGTCCCCGAGTTCGTGAGGAAGGACCGCACGGGCCCGGACATCGGCGCGATCCGGTCCAGCGCCTCGCAGACCTCCGCGTAGATCGGCAGGTAGAAGTCGCTCGCCGAGTAGTGGATCAGCTCCGCGGCCTGGCGCTGGATCGCCTCGACGACCTTGGGGTGGGCGTGCCCGGTGGAGGTGACCGCGATCCCGGCGTTCAGGTCGAGGAACCGGTTCCCGTCCACGTCCTCCACCACCGAGCCCGCCCCGCGCCGGGGCACGAAGGGGTAGGCGCGGGGCAGGGACGGGCTCGTGACCCGGCCGTCGCGCTCGATGTGGGCGCGCGCCCGCGGTCCCGGGATCTCGGTGATGAGGTGCGGTGCCTCGGCCTCGGCCAGGTCGGCGACCTCGGCCGCGCTCACTCCTCGATCACCGTCCTGGACTGCTCGCGCAGGTACTGCTGGACGTAGTACGGGCCGCCGCCCGCCTTGCCGGTCGTGCCCGAGCCCTTCCAGCCGCCGAAGGGCTGGACGCCCGGCCACGCGCCCGTGGTCGCCCCGGCCCGCCGGTTCGCGTAGATCACCCCGGCCTCGATCGAGCTCAGCCACAGGTCGATCTCGGCGCGGTCCTCGCTGTAGAAGCCGGCCGTGAGCCCGTACTGGGTGTCGTTCGCCTTCGCGATCGCCTCCTCGAGCCTGTCGTAGGGCGCGACGACCACGAACGGCACGAAGAGCTCCTTCTTCCAGACCCACGAGTCCTCGGGGACCTCCGCGATCGTCGGCTGCACGAACGTGCCCTTGGCGAACTCGCCCTCGGTCAGCCGCTCCCCGCCGGTGATGATCGTGCCGTTCTTGCGGGCCTCGGCCGCCGCCTCCTCGAAGGTCGCGACGGCGTTCTCGTCGATCACCGGGCCGAGGTACACGTCCCGCTCGAGCGGGTTCCCGACCTTGATCTTCTCGGTCTTCTCCTTCAGCTGCTGCACGAAGGCGTCGTAGACGGCCCGCTGGATGTACACGCGGGAGCAGGCCGAGCACTTCTGCCCGCCGAAGCCGAAGGCGGAGCGCATGACCCCGTCGGTCGCCTCGTCCAGGTCGGCCTTGTCCGAGACGATCGTCGGGTTCTTGCCGCCCATCTCGCAGATCACGGGCTTCGGGTAGTCCTTCGCGAAGCTCCGGTAGATCCCCATGCCGACCTCGTAGGAGCCCGTGAAGGTGATCCCGCCCACGTCGGGGTGGTTCACGATCTCGTCGCCCACGACGCTCCCCGGGCCGGAGAGGAAGTGGAAGACGTCCTTGGGGACGCCCGCCTCCATGTAGATCTCGTAGAGCTTGAGCCCGGTGAACACCCCGAGGTGCGCCGGCTTGAACACGACCGTGTTGCCGGCCACGAGCGCCGCGCTCGACGGCCCCGCGGCGAGCGCCATCGGGAAGTTGAACGGGCTGATGACCGCCCACACCCCGTACGGGCGCAGGATGTCGTAGTACTCGCCCGGCGAGCCGAGCGACTGCATCTCCGTCCGGAACCCGTCGTGCTTCTCCATCTCGTTGGCGTTCCAGCGGAGCAGGTCGGCCGACTCCTCGACGTCGCCGAGGGCCTCGAGCCGGTTCTTGCCCACCTCCATCGCCATGAGGGCGGCGAGCTCGTACCGGCGCTCGGTGATGAGGTCGGCGGCGCGCCGGACGATCTCCACCCGCTCCCGCCACGGGCGGTTCCCCCACGAGGGCGCCGCGGCCTTCGCCGCGGCGATCGCGTCCCGGACGTCCTCGCGGGTGCCCTGCGCGAACCGGCCGATCAGCGTGCCGTCGATCGGCGAGAGCGTGTCCTTGTACCCGGAGCCCTCCCTCGCCTCGCCGTTCACGTACAGGGGGTGCTCCGCCCCGAGCCACGAGCGGGCCGTCTCGATGCCCTGGTCGTAGAGGCGGTGCAGCTCCTCGTTGTCGGCCGACATCGTGGCGTAGGTGATCCGGAAGCCCTGCTCTGCCATGGTCGCCTCCCCTTCCTCGCGAGCGCCTGACAGCGCGCCAACGTCCACCATGGTAGCCGGGTCGGCCGCTCCGGCCCAAGCCGACCGGCCGGCCCGCGAGGGGGCCGTCCGACCCGCGGTCAGACCCGCCGGGCACGACCGGGGCGCTCGCCGCGGACGCCGGGATCGCGACCCCCTCCACATCCACGGATCACGGCCCGCTCGGGCGTACCATCGGGTCCGCGTGAAGCTCGTCACCTACGACCGGCGGGGCCGTCGACGGCTGGGCGCGCTGCTCGGGGACCTGGTGGTGGACCTCCCGGATCTGGTCGGCCACCCGGCCTTCCCGACCACGATGGAGCGCCTCGTCGCCGGCAGCGGGGGGACGGTCCTCGACGCCGCCCGGGCGGCCCTCGAGCGCGAGGACGCCGCCCTGTTCGCGCTCGAGCGCCCTCGGCTCCTCGCGCCGGTCATCCCGACGGCCCTGCGGAGCGCCGACGCCGAGCCCGCCGAGCGCCCGGTCGTCGGGCCCGAGGAGGTCGTCCCCTGGCCGCCCGGGGCGGGGTGGCTCGAGGTGCGTCCGAAGATCGCCGCCGTCCTGCGGCGGCCCGTGGAGGGCGGCCTCGCCCGCGGGGAGGTCCCCGGGTGGGTCTTCGGCTACACGCTCGTGGGGGACTTCCGCATCCACCCGCGGACGGGCGAGCCGGAGCCCACGCCGCAGGGGAGCCCGCTCGCGCTCGGGCCGGTCGTCGCGACCCCCGAGGAGGTGGACCCGCAGCTCGCCTACGTCACGGTGCGGGTCGACGGGCGGGAGTGGGCCAAGGGCAACCTGAACGGCACGGCGCGGAGGCTGCTCACGGACGTCGCCCTCGCCTCACGCCAGGAGCGCCTGGCGGCCGGCGAGGCCTTCGCCTCGGGCCCCTTCGAGCTTGACCGCTTCGACCAGCGCCTGTGGCCGGGCGCCGAGATCGAGCTCGCGTGCGAGGGCATCGGCACCCTGCGCGTGCGGCTCGGGCGCCCCTGAGCCTCACCGCTTGGCGGCCTTGCGCGCGGCGTGCTTCTCGGCGGCGCGGCGCTTCTCGCGAGCCCTCTTCCTGCGCTCGCGGTCGTGCGCCCACCGCACCTTGGCTCGGTCTCCCCGTCCCACGTCCGCTCCCGTTCCTCGTCCTCGGGTTCCTAGTCCTCGTCCTCGTCGCCGCCCTGGGCGAGCTCGGCGCTCCGCCGCCGTGCGGCGTCGATCGCGTTCAGGAACGCCGCCCGCACGCCCGTCTCCTCGAGCACGCGGATCGCGGCGATCGTCGTGCCGCCCGGCGAGGTCACCATCTCGCGCAGCTCGACCGGGTGCCTGCCGGTGTCCCGCAGCATCTTCGCAGACCCCAGCATCGTCTGGATGATGAGCTCGGTCGCCACGTCCCGGGACAGACCGAGCAGGATGCAGGCCTCGATCATCGCCTCGGCGAGCAGGAAGAAGTAAGCCGGCCCCGAGCCGCTCGTCGCGGTGATCGCGTCCTGGTGCGCCTCCTTCAGGCGGATCACCTTCCCGACGTAGCTGAGCAGCTCCTCCGCGACCTCGAGGTGCTCCTCCTGGGCGTGGGCGCCCGGCGAGATCACCGACATCGCCTCGTCCACGAGCACGGCGACGTTGGACATCACGCGGACCACGGGGACCGCGTCGGGCAGGTGCTTCTCCACGAAGGAGGTCCGGATGCCGGCCGCGAAGCTGATCACGGTCTGGTCCGGGCGCACGCTCCCCGCGATCTGCGCGAGCAGGACCTCCATGTCCTGGGGCTTCACCGTCAGCACGAGGGTGTCGGCCCAGGCCACGGCCTCCGGGTTCGACAGCGTCGTGGCCACGCCGTAGCGCTCGCGCAGCTCCCGGGCCCGCTCCTCCCGTCGGCAGGTCACCATGATCTCCTCGACGGTCCGGCCGCCGGAGCGGATCAGACCGGAGACGAGGGCCTCGCCCATCCGGCCCCCGCCGAGGAACGCCACCTTCCGTCCCGTCATCCCCTCGTGCCTCCCATCGACCTCAGCGTCCGAACCGCAGCAGGTTCGAGACGAAGAACCACATGTTGGCAGGCCGCTCGGCCAGGCGTCGAGTCAGGTACGGGTACCACTCGGTGCCGTAGGGGACGTAGACGCGGACGGGGTAGCCGTCCCCCGCCAGGCGCAGCTGGAGGTCCCGGCGGACGCCGTAGAGCATCTGGAACTCCACGCGGCTCCAGGGGATCCCGCGATCCGCTACGTACGCGATGGCCCCGTCGAGCAGCCTCGGGTCGTGGGTGGCCACGTGGACCGTGTGCCCGCGCGCGAGCAGCGTGGCCGTGAGCCGCGCGAAGGCGGCGTCCACCTCCCGGCGCGAGGGGTAGGCGATCTCCGGAGGCTCGAGGTAGGCGCCCTTCACCATCCGGACGATCGAGCCCGGCGGCAGCGCATCGACGTCCCCGGGCGTCCGGCGCAGGTACGCCTGCAGGGCGACCCCGACGCGCTCGTGCCGCGTGCGGAGCTCGTGGAAGACGCGGAGGGTCCGGTCCACGTAGCCGCTCGACTCCATGTCGATCATGACGAGCGTGTCGGCCTCCCGCGCCGCCTCGAGCAGTCGCTCCATGTTCGCGACGGCGAGCTCGTGCGAGAAGTCGAGGCCGAGCTGCGTGAGCTTGACCGAGAGCTGCACGTCCAGGAAGGGCTCGATCCGGATCCGATCCAGGGCCCGCAGGTAGGCGGCGACGGCCTCCGTCACGTGCTCCGGCGCGGTCACGTGCTCGCCGAGGTGATCGAGCATCGTCGAGATCCGTCGACCGTCGAGGGCCTTGGCCACGCGGATCGCGTCATCGAGCGTCTCCCCCGCGACGAACCGCGAGGCCACGCGCCACCCGAGCGAGCCGGTCGCGAGCCGTCGGAACCACCCCGCCTCGGCCAGGCGGAGCACGGGCGCGCGCACGAGGGGTCCGTTCACGATGCGGAACCTACCAGCGCGGACCCGCGCGCGCCCTCACCGCGCCGCGATGCCCGTCCGCAGCACCTCGAGGAACTCCCGGATCCGCCGCTCGCGCCGGTCCGGGCGGAAGGGCTTGCGGTGCACCAGCCCGGGGTCCAGCTCCTCGCTGCCGAGCGCGTCCTGGAACCGCTCCGCGAGCCAGTCGAGCATCGAGGCGATCATCTCCGGGTCCACGTCGTCCCGGACCTCGCCGCGGCGCACGCCGAACTCGACGAACTCGAGCGTGCCGTAGGGGTCCTCGCTCCGCATGAACCGGTCGATCGGCCGGCGGAGCCCGAGGCCGGTGTCGTAGCGGCCGATCATCGTCACCCGGTTCGGGACCCAGGCCTCCTCGAGGAACTCCTCGGTCCGCTCGATCCAGTAGTCGAGCACCGCCCAGAAGCCCTGGTCCACGACCTCCGGCGGGGCGTCGAGCCAGGAGGGGAGCTCCCGGACGGCTCGCTCGTAGGCCGCGAGGAACAGCCCCTCCTTGCTCCCGAAGTGCAGGAAGACCGTGCCCTTGGCCACCCCGACCTCGGCCGCGATGTCCTCCACGCGCGCGCCGCGGTAGCCGTGCTCGGCGAAGTGGCGCATCGCGACCTCGACGATCAGGTCCTTCCTCGACGCGTGCGCTTCCTGTCCGCCCACGCCGAGCACCGTACCCGGTGGTGGACCGGGGGACAAACGACGGAGAAGAGAACCCGAGGGACCTCCGGCTCGCCGGAAGCCGAAGCCTCCGACCACCGTCAGCCCCTCGGGCTCAGGTGCTCCGAGCAACCTCAGGCAGCTGTCTTGGTTTCCTGGCGGTAGACCCTTTCGTTGGGCTTTGGGGCCTCCCGAGCCTCCCCGCCCGCACAGCTAGTTGGCCTTCCCAACCGTACGACCAGGTGCGCCCAGTCGGCCTTACGGCTTTCCCAGGGGTCCCCACGTCGGTTCCCTGACTCAGCCGCTCCGGCTGCTCGGAGCGATTCGCACTCTATCCACCCCCTGAGGGAGGGTCAACTCGACGGAACCGCAGGTAGAAGCATGAATCCGCTGGTCGCGGGCGTGGGAGAAAGAGTGACAAGATCGCGCTCCCGAGGGTGGCGCGGAACCCTTGCGCCGCAGGCCGTTCGGTGAACCCCGCGCCCGTCCCGCCCGGTCCGGCTCGACCTCCGCCCGGGGGCACGCCTCAGGTCCCCGCCTCGAGGAGCTCCTCGTAGACCCCGCGGAGCTCGCGCGCGGTCACCTCCCAGGAGAAGCGCGCCGAGTGCTCCACCCCGGCACGCCCCATCCGAGCGGCGAGCTCCCGGTCCTCCAGGAGCCGGAGCACGTGCTCGGCGTGATCCGCCGCGTCGTGCCCCTCCACGAGGAAGCCGCTGACCCCATCGAGCACCACGTATCGGAGACCACCGACCCGGGCCGCGACCACCGGGGTCCCGCAGGCCTGCGCCTCGAGCGCGACGAGCCCGAACGACTCCGAGCGCGAGGGGACCAGCACCACCTCGGCCGCCGCGTAGAAGTCCGCGAGTCGCGCCTGCGGCTGCGGCGGGAACAGCATCACCCGCTCCTGGACCCCAAGGGCCGTCGCGAGATCCATGATCCGAGCGACCTCGGCCCCGCCCCCGCTCCCGCTCGGCCCACCCACGATCGCGAGGACGACGTCGCGGTCGCCGATCGGGCCGCGCGCGAGGACCTCGGCGAGCGTGCGGACCGCGACGTCGGGTCCCTTGTGGGCCTGGAGCCGTCCGACGAACAGCAGGAGTCGCACATCCGCCATGTGCAGCCGCTCCGCGACCTCCCGCCGCGGCCGAGGTGAGAACAGCCCGTGGTCCACGCCGGGCGGCACGAGGCGGATCCGCTCCGGCTCGGCCCCGTACAGGCCGGCGAGCTGGGCCGCCTCCGCCGGGGTCGCCGCCACGACCCGGTCGGCGCACGCGATGGTCTCGGTCTCTCCGCGCAGGCGCTCGGGCGGCTCCTGCGCCTCCCCGGGCGCGAGGGAGCGGTTCTTCACCTTCGCGAGCGTGTGGAACGACGCGACGAGCGGAGCGTCCCAGTCCGCGCACGCGCGGCGACCGACCTCTCCGGAGAGCCAGTAGTGGGTGTGCACGAGGTCGTACCCTCCGACCAGGCGGGCGCGCCGCCGCACGCCCTCGAGGAACTCGGGGAGGTACCGCGGCAGATCCTCCTTCGGGACCTGTCCCCTCGGGCCGGCGGTCACCTGCACCACCTCGGCGCCGGGCGCGAGCTCGTAGATCTCGGCGACGTCCGGCGAACGGCGCCGGGTGAACACGTCGACGTCCATCCCGCAGGCCGCCAGGCGCACGGCCGCCTGGCGGACGTAGACGTTCATGCCTCCCGCATCGCCCGTCCCCGGCTGGTCGAGGGGCGAGGTGTGCAGGCTCACGATCGCCAGCCGCGGGCGTCGGTGGGCCACCTCAGGGTTCGGTCGGACGGCATCCCCCACGACCCGATGGTACGGGAGATGCCCGCGAGCGCCGGGCACGCTCAAGCCCGGAGCGAGAACGCGGGCACGAGCTCCCCCACCGGCCGCCCCCCGCCGAGCACCGCCCGGCGGGCCACGCGCCCGAGACGCGCGACCTCGTCCTCGCCGACGACGCCGAGCTCGCGCAGGACGTGGACCAGGGCCGGGCCCGAGGCGCGCTCGCCCCCGTCGGCGACCTTCACGGCAACGCCGAGCCCGAGCTCCGGCACGGCGGCGCAGTGCAGGGCCTCGGCGCCGACCTTCACGACCAGGCCGGGGACCTGGCGCATCAGGACCGTGTCGGTGCGACCCCGCCCGGCGACGAGGTACGGCGCAGCCCGCATGGCCTCCGTGACGCGCAGGATGTGCGGCGCGAGGCGGCCGAAGGAGCGATCCGGCTCGAGGAGCCGGGCGTAGAGGGTCGCCGCGGCCCGCAGCGGCACCCCGTGGACGGGGACCCCGCATCCGTCGACGCCGACCGGGATCCGCTCGAGATCGGTCGCCCACCCGACGGCGCGCAGGATCCGACGCTGCAACGGGTGCCGGCGCTCCGGGTAGGTCCGGGCGTCGAGCTCGGCCCGCGCGCAGGCGAGGAGGATGCCGGCGTGCTTGCCCGAGCAGTTGTGGTGGATGCGGCGCCGCGCACCGGCCGCGAGCATCGCGCGCTCGTCCAGCGGCAGCGCCGGCGGGCACCGGAGCGCCGAGACGCCGAGCCCGGCGCGTCGCAGCAGCGCCCGGACCGCGGCAACGTGCACGGGCTCGCCGTTGTGGGAGCCGGCCATCACCGCGATCTCGCGGTCGGGCAGGTCCTCGCCGATGAGCGAGAGGCACACCGCCGCCTGGAGCGGCTTCGCGGCCGAGCGCAGGAACACGGGTCGGTCGGGGTCGCCGAGCCACGCCCGCAGGCGCCCCCGAGCGTCGCAGACGGCGACGTGGCCGAGGTGGATCGACTCCTCCAGCCCGGACCTGACCACGCGGACGAGCGGCTCGGCGGCAGGCACCGGGCCACAGGGTACCCGGCGCGGCTCAGCGCTCGGGACGGCGCCCGTCGGCCCGGGCGAGGGCGTCGGCGGCGATCGCCGGAGGCTCGTCCTCGACGAGATCGATGAAGACCCGGACGACCTCCGGGTCGAACTGCGTCCCGGCGCCCTCCACGATCTCCTCGAGCGCGCGCTCCAGGCTCATCGCCGGCCGGTACGGACGATCGCTCGTCATCGCGTCGAACGCGTCGGCGACGGCGAACACCCGCGCGGCGAGGGGGATCTCCTCGGCCCGCAGCCCGTCGGGGTACCCGGTCCCGTCGAACCGCTCGTGGTGGTGCCGGACCAGACGCTCCGCGCCGTCCAGGAAGGTGATCGGCGCCACGATCTGCGCGCCCAGCACCGGGTGGGTCCGCATGACCTCCCACTCCTCGGCCGTGAGCGGGCCCGGCTTGCGCAGCACGTGCTCGGGCACGCCCACCTTGCCGATGTCGTGGAGGAAGAACCCGAAGCCGAGCTCCTCGGTGGCGAGATCGGGGTCGACGGCCCGCGCGAGCGCCAGCCCATAGGCCTGCGTCCGCTCGAGGTGTCCGCGCGTGGCCTCGTCCTTGGCCTCGACCACCATGGCGAGGCTCTTCATCGTCGCGAGGTACGCGTCCCGCAGCTCGGCGAGGACCCGCTCGAGCTCACGCGCCCGGGCGCGCTCGGTCCGGTAGAGCTCGCCGAGCTCGCGGGCGAAGACGATGAGCTGCTCGTGGACGGAGGGCAGCTCGGCGTCGGCCGGGAGGTCCCGGCCGTCCGCCGTCGCACCGAAGGTCCGTCGTCCGTCCATGGGGCCGCAGCGTATCCGACCGCTCCGGGTCGGTGTGGGAGATGCACGGTGCACCCCCGAGCCTCGCGCACGACGGCCGCGGGCGCCATCGGTCGACCGGACGGGATGCGCCTCCGCCCCCAGACTCCCCCATCCGCCCGATGGGTGGCCCGAGCGGCCCTCGGGGTCCCTCCGAGCGGGCTACGGTCAGGACAGGACGAGCGAGGGGTCCTCGCGGTACCGCCGCTTCAGCTCCCCCTGGAGCAGGTCGAGCACCGCGATGACCTCGCCGCGCAGGCGCGAGATCTCCCGCTCCTCGGCAAGGAGCCGGTCGGTCGCCTCGGCCAGGCGCTCGTCGTCCAGGGCCGACGGGTCGGAGATCGCGGCGTCGGTCACCAGCCGCTCGATCCGCCGCCGGGCGAGGAGCACCTCCTCCTCCGGGAGGCTCACCCGCACCGCCTCGCCACGGGAGGGCCCCTGCCCCTCCCCGGCGAGGATCTCCGCGAGGCGCTCGACGAGCGGGCCGTCGCCGCCCCCGCCCGAGCGGCGCTCGAGCTCGGCCCGGAGGATCTCGGCCCGGCCCTGCAGGAGCCGGCGCAGGAACGAGAGGTACTCGCGCTCGGCCAGGCACTCGTCGCGCCGGGCCCGCAGCTCCTCGAGGCTGAGCTCCTCGAGCCCCTCGACGAAGGCGGGATCCCGGATCCGGTCGATGCGCCGATGGCCCTGCTCGCTCACGCCCTGTCCCCTCCCGCGACCGTGCGGCTCCGCCGATGCTACCGCGGGAGCCCGACCGCCGTTCAGCAGACCCGGAGCAGCATCTGGTACGGGTTCACGGCCGCCCCGCCCCCCGGGTGGTACTCGAAGTGCAGGTGGTTCGTGTCCCCGGCGTTCCCCGTGCTCCCCACGTAGCCGATCACGGTGCCGGCCGAGACGCTCCCCGAGGCCGAGCTGTAGGAGGACAGGTGCGCGTAGAACGTGTACGTCCCGCTCGGGGCACGCACGTACGCCTGGAGGCCACCGGCGCTGCTCGAGCTGTGCGAGACCACCCCGGGGTGGGCCGCGACGACGGGCGTGCCGAAGGGCGCGATCAGATCGATGCCCTGGTGGGTGTGGCCGACCCGGGGCCACCCGAAGGAGTCGACGAAGGAGTTCGGGCCCGCCACCGGGCAGACCTGGATCGGCGAGCTCGGGTCCGGGGTCTGGCCGAGCAGCTGCAGCTCCCTGCGGGCGGCGACCTCCGCCCGGTACTTCGCCGTGAGCCGGTCGACGAGGGCGTCCGCCCGTGCGAACGCGTCGAGGATGCGGCTGCGCGCGAGCTGCAGGTCGGCCGCCTCCCGCGCCTGCCGCTCCTCGAGCGCGAGCAGGTCCTCCCGCTCGATCCGGAGCTGCTCCGCGGCCACGTCCCGCTCCACGATCAGATCGGCGTCGGCCTGCGTCAGGCTGTTCAGGAACTCCAGCCGGTCCGAGAGGTCGGCGAAGGAGGCCGAGGACAGCAGCAGGTCGACCGTGGCCGCCGGGCCGGCCTGGAACGAGAGGATCGCGCGGCGCTGCAGGCGCTGCTCCGTCCGGGCGACCTGGTCCTCCAGCCGCCCGATCCGCTCCCGCGTGAGCGCGATCTCGTGGCGGGTGAGCTCCAGGTCGCGCTCCGCCGCCTGCCAGGCCGCGGTGGCCTGCGTGAGCTCCGCCTGGATCCTGGCGAGCTCGCGCTTGGCCGCCTCGAGCTCCGACTTCGTGTCGGCCGCCACCGGCGGGCCGAGGGCGGAGGCGATGGCGAGGACCCCGGCCAGGACGGCCGGGGCGAGCCGCATCCTTCGGGGCCTCCCGGAAGCGGTCGTGCGCCCTCCTTGGTTCATCCGCGGGTTCATCCGCCGGGGTCGTCCGCGGGGTGCCACGGCGCCGCGTCGCAGGTCCGCGCGAGGCTACCAGATACCGCCGGACCTGCGCAAACGCGCTCAGGCCTCCTTCATCGCGGCGATGAGGATCTCGGCGACCTCGGGGCGGGAGAACTCGATCGGCGGGCGCTCGCCCCGGCGGAGCATCTCGCGGACCTTCGTGCCCGACAGCGAGATCCGGGACTCCTCCCCGTGGGGGCAGGTCTTCACGCTCGCCATGCCCTCGCACGCGTTGCACCAGAACGCGTGCTCGAACATGAGCGGCGTGATGCCGAGCTCCTCGGGCTCGAACCGCTCGAAGATCCGCTGGGCGTCGTACGTGCCGTAGTAGTTGCCCACGCCGGCGTGGTCGCGGCCGACGATGAAGTGCGTGCACCCGTAGTTCTTCCGGCAGATCGCGTGCCAGATCGCCTCCTTCGGCCCCGCGTAGCGCATCGCCGCCGGGAAGATCGAGATCATCGCCCGGTCCTTCGGGTAGTACCCGGCGAACAGGGCCTCGTAGCAGGCCATCCGGACGTGCGCCGGCACGTCGTCGTCCTTGGTCTCGCCCATCAGCGGGTGCACGAGCAGGCCCTCGACGATCTCCAGGGCGCACTTCTGGATGTACTCGTGGGCTCGGTGGATCGGGTTGCGGGTCTGGAACCCGACGACGGTCCGCCAGCCGCGCTCCCGGAACGCGGCGCGGGTCTGCGCCGGCGTCAGGCGGTACTCGAGGAAGTCCCGGTGCTCGGGCAGCCGGATCGCGCGCACGGGGCCCGCCAGGCACCAGTCGCCCGCCTCGGCCAGGGCCTTCACCCCGGGGTGCTCGAGGTCGGTCGTGCCGAACACCCCGAGCGCCTCCTTCTCGCGGTCGCGGCGGAAGATCTCCTCGACCTCCACGACCGCGAGGGGCTCGCCCCCCTCCTCGGCGAGGAGCGCCACGGCCTCGGCGCCCCCGATGCGCTTCACGGCCTCCTCGTCCAGCGAGAGCGTCACCGGGATGGTCCACGCGAGGCCGCTTGCGAGGTGCATCGTCTCGAGCACCGAGCGGTGGTCGCGTTCGCCCTGGAAGCCGGTGAGCGGCGAGAGGGCCCCCACGGTGAGCAGCTCGAGGTCCGAGAGCTCCCGCGGGCTCACGACCACCTTCGGCAGGTTGCGGGCGCGGCGCGCGAGCGCCTCGGCCTCCTCGTCCTCGGCGAGCAGGTTCACGAGCGTCCCCCCGTGGGGCGCGATGGGGTCCTGGTCGGTCATCGGTCGGTCCTTCCCTCGGGTCCGGCGGCCGCGGCCCGGGGCGCGGCCGGTGGGTGCCCCCAGGATAGCGACGCGCCGCCGGGCCGGGCGGGCCCGGGGAGCGGACCCGCCCGGTTCGGGATATGCTGCCGGGACACCCGGACGCGAGGGGGCCCCGGCATGCACACCCTCATCACCGACGAGGAGATCCGCGAGCTGAACGCGCGGTTCGAGGCCGCCCCGGCGGAGGAGATCCTCCGCTGGGCCCTCGTGGACGCCGGCATCGAGCGCATCGCGATCGCCTCGGCCTTCCAGGCGGAGGGGACCTGCGTCATGCACATGGCCTCGCGCATCCGCCCCGACGTCGAGGTCCTGTTCCTGAACACCGGCTACCACTTCGCCGAGACCCTGGCCTTCAAGGAGCAGCTCGCCGAGCGCCTCGGCCTGACCGTCACGGAGCTCGTCGGCCGCTACACCGTGGAGCAGCAGGCCGAGCGGTTCGGCCCGCGCCTGTACGAGCGCGACCCGGACCTCTGCTGCGAGCTGAACAAGGTCCAGCCGATGTTCGAGGCCCTGCAGAAGCTCGACGCGTGGATCACGGCCTACCGGCGCGACTCCTCCCCGACCCGCGCGAACGCCCCGATCCTGGACCGGTACGAGCTCGAGCCCGGCCGACCGATCCTGAAGGTGAACCCCGTCGCGACCTGGACCCGGCGCGACACCTGGGCGTACCTGCGCGAGCACGACCTGCCGCACAACCCGCTGTACGACCTCGGGTACGCCTCGATCGGCTGCGCGCCCTGCACGCGCATGCGCTTCCCCGGCGAGCCCGAGCGCGCCGGCCGCTGGGCCGGCCTGGCCAAGTGGGAGTGCGGCCTCCACGAGCCCGAGGCCGGGACCGCCGAGGGCTGAAGCGACTCAGCCGAGCTCAACCAGGCCGCCGCCCACGAGGACCCGGACGGAGGAGGCGGGTTCATCCCGCGCCGCCGGGCCGAGGCGCTCCTCGGAGCCACCGTCCTGGACCGGTGCGACGCCGGCGCCTACTGGGTGGTGTCCCCAGAGGCCCCGAGCCCGTGAGCGGGCACGTCGGAGGGTCCCGCCGACGCTCAGGCGACGACCCAGAGGGCGTCGCGCGCGAGCGAGACGACGAGCTCGGTGCGCTCGGGCAGGACGTCGCCGTCGACCTGGACCGGGAACGGCCGATCCGAGCTCACGAGCACCCGGCTCGCGTCGTGCCAGTAGTCGATGTCGCGCCCGTGCACGTGCCGGGCCGAGCCGAACACCTGCCAGGCGATCCGCGGGAGGCTCCGGCGCGCGAGCTTGCGGACCGAGAGCACGTCCAGGCCCGCCTCGAGCGAGGCCTCCGGCGTCATCCGGATCCCCCGGCCCTTGAAGTACGTGTACGGGTCGGTCCGGCCGACCATCACCGAGAGCGAGGGCACCGGCTCCCGCTCGTCGACCCGCACGAGCAGGTCGGGCCGGCGCCCCGCGTAGCCGATCACCAGCTCGCGGGCCACGGCGCGGAACGCGGCCCGGTCGAAGGAGGCCTTCGTGCGGGGGAAGCGCTCGTCCAGGCGCCGCATCGCCGCGGCGTCCACGCCCGCCCCGCAGTTCACCGCGAAGTAGCGGTCGTCGGCCCGTCCGAGGTGGAGCTGGAAGGCCGCATCGTCCAGGGCCTTGCCGATGAGCACGCCCGTCGCCTCCACGGGGTCCAGGGGCAGCCCGAGCGCACGGACGAGGATGTTCGTCGCCCCGCCGGGCAGCGGCCCGAGGGCGGTCTCGGTCCCCGCCAGGGCGTTCACGACCTCGTTGATCGTCCCGTCCCCGGAGAACACGAGGACGAGGTCGACGCCGTCGTCCACGGCCTGCTGCGCGAGCTCGCTCGCGTGGCCCCGCTGCTTGGTCTCGACGACCTCGAGCCGGAAGTCCGCCGAGAGCGCCTTCTCGATCACCGCGAGCGTGGGGCGGGCGACCGTCCGGGCGACGGGGTTGACGATGAGCAGGACGTCGCGGAAGCGCATGGGGGCCATCCGAGTATGCCACGGTCGCCCGGGGCGCGCTGCGGTAGCCTGGGGGGCCGTGACCCGCTCGGACTGGATCACGCTCGTGCGGTTCCTGCACGTCCTCGGCGCCGTCGTGGCGCTCGGCTTCTCGCTCTCCTACGGGCTGTGGATCTCCCGGGGGGACGTGGCGGGCGGCGAGGCTCGGTCCTTCGCGCTCCGCACGGTCTCCTGGATCGACCGGCGCCTCACGACGCCGGCCTACGTGGTCCAGCTCGTCACCGGTCTCGTGCTCGTGTTCCTGCTCGATGCTGACCTGCTCCGCCGCGCCTGGATCGAGCTCGCGATCGGGCTCTACGCGCTCGTCGTCGCCCTCGCGATCACCGTCTACGCCCCGGCGCACCGGCGGCAGACCCGCCTCGCCGAGCGCCTGGCGGCGGGCGAGCCCGTCGAGGGCGAGTACGCCGAGGTCTCGGCGCGGGCCCGGCGGGCGGGGCTGCTCGTGACCGCGCTCACGCTCGCGATCCTCGCGCTCATGGTCTTCAAGCCGACGTTCTGGAGCTGAGCGCTGCGCCACCGCTCACCGGCGGCAGCAGCGCGAGCTCGTCGCCGTCGGCCACGGGGGTCTCCCGCCGCGCGCGCTCGCCGTTCAGCACGAGGGACCCGGCGGCCGCGATGGCCGCGAAGCGCTCGCCGTACCGCCGGCCCAGGGCATCGGCCACCTCGCCGGCGGTCCGCCCCTCGGCCTCGACGAGCCCGGTCCCGGCGATCTCCCGCAGGGCGCCGAACAGGCGCACCCGCACGGTCACCGCGCGCTCCCCGGACCAGCCATCGCGGCTCAAGGCTATCGCCGGGGAGGCCGACGGGGTAGGCTGTGACGATGGGCCTGCACGTGCTGCTCGCGGACCGGCGCGCCGAGGAGGTGCTCCCCGCCCTGCCGGAGCTCTTGCTCGACCTGAAGGTGGAGGAGCTCTCGGTCGCCGCCGTCCGCGACGTCCTCGCGCTGCGCCCGGAGGTGCTGCTCGTCGACGCCGCCGAGAACCCCGCCCAGGCCCACGCCGTGCTCCGGGAGGTGCGCGAGCGCGACGCGGCCGTGCCCGTCGTCGTCGTCGTCGAGCGCCGCGACCTGGAGCGGTTCCCGTGGGGATCCCTCGCCGACGAGCTCCTGTACCCGGGGGCGCCGGAGGCCGAGATCCGCGTGCGCCTTTCGATGCTCCGCCGTCGGCTGGGCCGCGCGCAGGACGGGGTCGTGCGGCTCGGGCCGCTCGTCATCGACCCCGACGCCTACACGGCCACGCTCGCCGGTCGGCCCCTGGACCTCACGTACAAGGAGTTCGAGCTGCTGCGGTTCCTCGCCGAGCGCCCGGGGCGGGTCTTCACGCGCCCGAGCCTCCTCCGCGAGGTCTGGGGATTCGACTTCTACGGCGGCACGCGGACGGTGGACGTGCACGTCCGGCGACTGCGGGCCAAGCTCGGACCCGAGCACGAGCACCTGATCCAGACCGTGCGCGGTGTCGGCTACCGCGCGAGCGCGGAGCGCGAGCCGTGACCGGCCGGGCGCTCGGGGCGGTCCTGCTGGCGCTCGCGCTCGCCGCCTGCGGCGGCGGATCGCCCTCGAACGGCTCGACCGCGAGCCCCGAGGCCACCGCGACGGCGAGCCCCTCGGCGACCTCGGCCGCCGAGCGCTACGAGGACCCGCGCTACGGCTTCACCGTCGACGTCCCGCAGGGGTGGCTCGTCGCCCAGGAGACCCCGAGCGGGGCGGTGGTCGCGCTGTACCCGCTCGCCGGTGCCGCCGACGCCTTCGCCGAGAACGTGAACGTCGTGGTCGAGGAGCTCCCGACGGACCTGACCGCCTCGGAGTACATGGACGTCGCGTGGGGCAAGCTCGAGCCCCAGCTCGCGGACGTCGAGGTGTACGGGAGAGGGGACCTCACCGTCGGCGGCCTGCCGGCCGCCTCGATCGACTACCGGGCCCGCTTCCCGCAGATCCCGGACCCGTTGCACCTGCTCCAGGTCGCCGTGCTCGACGGGCGAACGGTCTTCGTCATCACCTACACGGGGACCGACGAGTTCGACCGCTACCGCCCCGACGCGGAGGCCATCATCGCCTCCTTCTTGCGCCCGTAACGCGGAATTTACGCGCCGGAAACCCGCCGGCGACCCAGCGCCCCTACCCTCGTGCCGTCGGACGCACGCACGGGGGGATGCGAGCCATGACCACGCCGAAGGACGTCCTCGCGATGGCCAAGGCCGAGGCGGTCGAGATCGTCGACCTGCGCTTCTCGGACCTGCCCGGCCTCATGCAGCACTTCTCGATCCCGGTCTCCGAGCTCACCGAGGCGAGCTTCGAGGACGGGCTCGGCTTCGACGGCTCGTCGATCCGCGGGTTCCAGGAGATCCAGGAGTCCGACATGCTCCTCGTGCCGGACGCCAGCACGGCCTTCCTGGACCCGTTCACGGAGCACCGCACCCTCGTGCTCCACTGCTTCGTGAGGGACCCGATCACCGGCGAGATGTACTCGCGCGACCCCCGGTACATCGCGCGCAAGGCCGAGCTGTACCTGCGCCAGACGGGGATCGCGGACACCTCCTATTGGGGCCCGGAGTGCGAGTTCTACATCTTCGACGCGGTCCGCTTCGACCAGAGCCAGTTCGAGGGCTACTACCACATCGACGCCGTCGAGGGCGTCTGGAACTCGGGCCGCGAGCGCGAGCTCACCGGCGAGCCGAACCGCGGGTACAAGCCCCGGTACAAGGAGGGGTACTTCCCGATCCCGCCGATGGACCACTACCAGGACCTGCGCAGCCAGATGGTCCTCAACCTCCAGCGGGTCGGGATCCAGGTGGAGGTGCACCACCACGAGGTCGGCACCGCCGGGCAGGCCGAGATCGACATGCGCTACGGCACCCTGCTGCAGACCGCCGACAACGTCATGAAGTACAAGTACGTCGTCAAGAACACGGCCTGGCGCGCGGGCAAGACCGTCACGTTCATGCCCAAGCCGATCTTCATGGACAACGGCTCGGGCATGCACACGCACCAGAGCCTGTGGCGGGACGGCGAGAACCTGTTCTGGGACGAGGTCGGGTACGCCGGCATCAGCGATCCGGCGCGGTGGTACATCGGCGGGCTCCTCGCGCACGCGCCGGCGCTGCTCGCGTTCACGAACCCCACGACGAACTCGTTCCGGCGGCTCGTCCCCGGCTACGAGGCGCCGATCAACCTCGTGTACTCGCAGCGGAACCGGTCGGCGTGCGTCCGGATCCCGCTCTACTACAAGACGCCGGCGGCCAAGCGCCTGGAGTTCCGCACGCCGGACCCCTCCTGCAACCCCTACCTCGCGTTCGCCGCGATGCTCATGGCGGGGTTGGACGGGATCAAGAACAAGATCGAGCCGCCGGAGCCGATCGACAAGGACCTCTACGACCTGCCGCCCGAGGAGAAGGCCCAAGTCAAGCAGGTGCCGGGCTCGCTCGAGGAGGTGCTCGACGCCCTCGAGGCCGACCACCAGTGGCTGCTCGAGGGCGGGGTGTTCACCCAGGACGTCATCGACACCTGGCTCGAGTACAAGCGGCGCCACGAGCTCGACCAGGTGCGCCTGCGCCCGCACCCCT
Source organism: uncultured Actinomycetes bacterium (assembly GCA_964640965.1). GTDB lineage: Bacteria > Actinomycetota > UBA4738 > UBA4738 > HRBIN12 > HRBIN12. Next base: position 38,480 of record CAZXJB010000003.1, read on the forward strand.
ACGAGTTCTACCTGTACTTCGACATCTGAGGGGGGTCGGCGGCACGTCCGCCCCGCCCAACGGCGCCCAACGGCGGGCGTGGGCGGCCAGGCGGGTCCGAGCCCCCGGCCATCGGGGGAAAGACCTGCACGCGGTCGCCCTCGGAAAGGGGCGCGTCGGGGCGGGCCACGGCGCCGTTCACCACCACCACGCACCGCGGGGCCGCCGGGCCGACCACCCGCTCGAGGGAGGCGACGGTGGCGCCCTCGGGCAGGTGCACCTCGCCGGCCCCGCCGGGCAGGCGCTCGGCCAGGCTCCCCTTCAGCGTGACGTGGACCCGCACCGCGCGAGGATCACCAGCCCTCGGGCTCGCCGTAGCGCGCCTCGACGAGGTGCAGGATGCCGAGGCGCTCCAGCCGGTCCCTCGGCACGAGCAGGTTGATCTGGACGAAGCCCGGCAGGCGCCCGATCTCGACGGCGCCGGAGATCGTGGCCCGGTTCTTCACCTCGTCCACGCTCATGCCGAGGAGCCTCGCCGCCCGCTCCACGCCGTTGTCGACGGCCGCGTTGATGAACGGCCCCGATCCGAGCACCTGGATCGGCAGCACCGGCCCCTCGAGCCTCGTCCCGTGCTCCATCGCGAGGGCCATCGCCCGGTCGACCTCCGCCTTCGTGAAGGGACGGGCGAGGAACGGCAGGTCCTCCACCGGCGGCAGGAGGATCGGGCCGTCGAGCTCGAGACCCTTGATCACCTCGACGCGCACGATCACGCGCGCCGAGATGTCGGTCGTGTGGACCGCGACCTCGCCGTCGCCGATCATCGCGTGGACGTCGCCGGCGTAGATCCCGGCGCCGTCGACCTTGACCGGCACGATGAGCGTGGCGCCCTCGCGCACCGAGTCGATGTCCATGTGGACGTCGGTGCGCAGCTCGAGCTGCTCCTGCGTCACCGCGAACTCGTGCTCGGCCCCGACGAGGAACGCGCCGAAGTCCCCGCAGTTGTGCGAGGAGGGCAGGTCGATCGCCGGGATCGAGCCGAGGTTCCCGGCCGAGACCCGCACCCGCGTCATCACGCCCACCAGGTCGGCCTTCGCGAGGGCGACGATCGGGTGCTGCCTGGCGTGCTCCTGCAGCACGACCCACTCCCGCGCGTTCCGCGCGAGCTCCTCGGCCCGCTCCGGCGAGACCGTGACCCCGATCCCCTTCTCCTCGTCGAAGACCATCGTGTAGCCCTCGACCATGTGGAAGGGGATGACCTCGGAGTGACACGCCGCGCACCGCACGGCCCCCTCCCCGATCCCGTCGAGGTAGGTGTCCGGGTACAGGAAGTGCCGCCCCGCGTCCCGGCAGGTCGGGCAGATCCGCGCGACGAACGGGTCCGAGATGTAGCGGCCCTCCCAGCCGGTGTGCGTGCCCGAGGTCGTCGCCCGGGAGAGCTGCTCGAGCCGCTCGACGTGGAGCGCGACCGCGTCCCCGACCTTCGCGCCCTCGACCGCGACCGGGAGCGTGACCTCGTGCCCGCTGCGGAGCGAGGGCGTGATCATCGGCCCCCAGCAGCCCGGCACGGTCAGGTACTCGATCCGGCCCCCGTCCCGGACCGGTCCGAGCATCTCGTTCGAGGGCCCCACCAGATCCGTGTACCGGTCCACGACCAGGTGATCCACCGCCGCTGCCGATGCCTCGCGCACAGCCATCGCGACCTCCCTTCCGACGGCGCGCCGCCTCCCCGCGCGCACCGTCCCCATCGTCCGCCCGGCCGCGGTCCCCGGTCAAGCCGGCTGCCCACGCCGAGGGCCGTCCTGCCGGCCCGATCGCCGATGAGCCTTACCCTGCAATCATCCTCGGGGCCATGGACCGTCGCACGCGACCGCTCTATCCTGGGGACGATCGGATCTTCCGGCCGCCGCGGCGGCGAGGGATCCGGGGCCCTCCCATCGATCGGCGGCCACCGGAGCATGCCTGGGAGGGGGCGTATGCGAGCGTGCCCGATCTGCGGTTCGGCCCAACTCGTCCCCGTGCGACACGGGGCGCATCGCACGGACGGCAGCCTGGCGCTGGCGGGGACCGACATCGACGAGTGGGTCTGCGGCGACTGCGGCCACCGCTTCGAGGGCGACCCGCATCCCGAGGCGGCGCTCATCCCGTTCCCCGCCCCGAGGCCGGAGCTCGACCCCGAGCCCGTGCCGGCAGCGGCCGAGCCGGGGCCGGGTCTCGGCGGCACGCTCCGCCGGGCGCGGGAGCAGCTCGGGCTCGGCCTGGAGGAGGCGGCGGAGGCGACCGGCATCTGGCCCCGGCACCTGCGGGCCCTCGAGGAGGACGAGCCGCCCGAGGCCTTCCCCGGCGTGGCCTACGCGCGCCTGTACCTGCGGGACTACGCCGACTTCCTCGGTCTGGACCCCGAGCCGCTCCTGCGCGAGCAGGCCACCCGGTTCGGCGGGGACGACGAGGAGCTCGTCCTCGAGCCGCTCCCCGACCCCCGGGCGGGCATCCGCCGGGCCTGGCGCACGCTCACCCTGCTCTCGGCCACGGTGCTCCTCGCGCTCCTGATCGCGCCGCAGATCCGGCTGGGTGGGAGCTCCGAGCCCTCGCGCGGGTTCGGCGCGGCCGCGGCCGTGGGCCCGGCG
>CAZXJB010000004.1:0-9249 GCA_964640965.1 uncultured Actinomycetes bacterium
CGCCTGGCCGTGGCGCCGCTGCCGATGCCCGCGCCCTCGGAGGAGGGACCGCACGGGCTGCCCGCGCCGGTCACGCTCGAGCTCCTGCGGGGCCTCGCGCTCCGACCGGCGGCGGGCGGGGTGCGCGAGCCGGTCACGCCCACGGCCGCGGCCGTCCTCGCCGCCCTCGGCGAGCCCGCGGACGAGGTCCCCGCGATGCGCCTCGAGGCGGTCGGCGTCGGGGCGGGCTCGCTCGAGGCGGAGGGGGTCCCGAACGTCGTCCGCGTGCTCGTCGGGGAGAGGCTCGTGGCCGAGCCGTCCGCGGCAGGTGGCGGTCGGCGGCTCCTCGTGCTCGAGGCGAACGTGGACGACCTCTCGCCCGAGCTCGTGCCCGACGCGATCGAGGCGCTGCTCGCCTCGGGGGCGCTCGATGCGTGGGCGACGCCGATCGTGATGAAGCGGGGGCGCCCGGCGCTGCAGGTCTCGGCGCTGTGCGAGCCGGCGGCGCTCGAGGCCGTGCGGCGCGCCTTCTTCGAGGCGACCACCACGCTCGGGCTGCGGGTGCACGCGGTGGAGCGCCCGGAGCTCGAGCGGCGGACGGTGGAGGTCGAGCTCGCACCCGGCGGCCCGCGGGTGCGGGTGAAGGTCGCCTCCCTGGAGGGCCGGGCGGTGACCGCCAAGCCTGAGCACGCCGACGTCGTCGAGGCCGCGGCGAAGCTCGGCGAGCCGGTGCGGGCCGTGCACGCGCGGGCGAGCGCGCTCGCGCAGGCGTTGCTGGAGGAGGGTCGGCGGTGAGCGTGCTCGCGGAGGAGCTGTCCCCGGTCGTCGCGCGGGTCGAGGCGCGGATCCGAGGCTACGGCCCGCGCGCCGTCGTCGCCTTCTCCGGCGGGGTGGACTCCTCGGTCGTGCTCGCGCTCGCCGCGCGGGCGCTCGGCCCGGCCGCGGTCGAGGCCGTGACGGCGATCTCGCCGAGCTACCCCTCGGGCGAGCTCGAGGTCGCGGCGCGCACGGCCGCCGCCCTGGGTGTCCCGCACCGGACGGTCCGCACGCACGAGGTCGAGCGCGAGGCCTACGCGCGGAACGACGAGCTGCGGTGCTTCCACTGCAAGGCCGAGCTGTATGGAGTGCTCGGGCGGATCGCGCGCGAGGCGGGCGGCGCGGTCGTGCTCGCCGGCGCGATCGCCGACGACCTCGGGGACGTCCGGCCGGGCCTGCGGGCGGGCGAGCTCGCCGGCGTGCGCGCCCCGCTCCTCGAGGAGGGGCTCGGCAAGGCCGAGGTCCGGGCGATCGCGCGCGGGCTCGGGCTCGAGGTCGCCGACAAGCCCGCTCTGGCCTGCCTCTCCTCCCGCGTGCAGACGGGCCTCCGGATCACGCCCGAGCTGCTCGCGAGGATCGACCGGGCCGAGCGGCTCGTACGAGGGCTCGGGTTCGGGCTCGTCCGGGTCCGCCACCGGGGCGAGCTCGCGACCATCGAGGTCGAGCCGGGCGAGGTCGACCGCCTGCTCGCCCACCCGGGGCTCGCCGGCGTGCTCGCCGAGATCCGGCGGCTCGGCTGGCGCGAGGTCCGCGTGGACCCCGAGGGCTACCGCCAGGGCAACGCGCGTGCGTAGGGCCGCCTGCGGTATCGTGCGCCTCCGATGGCTGAGATCCTCGAGGAGGGAACGTTCCACCCGGAGGAGTTCGCGGACGAGCTCCGCGTGGCGCCGCAGAACCTCCGGGTCGGCACCTCGCTCTGGTTCGAGAACGATCGTGTGAGGGTCTGGGAGGTACGGCTCGAGCCGGGGGAGCGCGCGCCCTTCCACGCGCACACGCGCCCCTACTTCTGGACCTGCGTCGAGCCCGGGCTCGGGCGGCAGCGCACGGCCGATGGCACGCTCCGGGTGCGTCGGTACGGCGTGGGTGAGACCCAGTTCCAGGAGCACTCGCCAGCCTCGCCGATGCTCCACGACCTGGAGAACGTGGGGACCACGACGCTGCGGTTCGTCACGGTCGAGCTGCTCTCCTGAGCCGGTGCGCGCGCCGGGCGGCGTGTGGTAGACAACGGTCCACGGATCCGGTGGGGGATCCCCGACCGCAAGGAGGGTGACGTGGGATTCGTCGTCTCCAGGTTCCTGGACGTGGCAGACGGTCTGCAGCCGGGGCAGTTCACGGTGGGAGAGCGCTCCGAGGTGGACAGCCTGGAGGACCTCGACCCCGTGTACCGCAAGCTGATAGATGAGCCGGTCACCGCGGTGCTGGCGGTGATGGGCGGGGACGGACGTCCGAACCTGACGCCGGTCTGGTTCCTCTACGAGGGCAACGAAGTCCTGTTGAACTTCGCGGCGCACCGGAAGAAGACGGCGTGGCTCCGGCGCAACCCCTTCCTCACGCTGCTGCTCATGAACCCGGCGAACCCGTACCACTGGATGAGCATCCGGGCCCGCGTCTCGCGCGAGATCCACGAGGACGACCCCGAGCTCGGGCATCTCGCCACCGAGACGATCGATCGAGCCTGGACGAAGTACACGGGGAACGAGCCCCCGTACGGGCTTCGCGATCCGTCGATGAACGAGCGCCGGGTCCTCTTCCGGTGCGCCGTGGAGCGGGTCGCGACGTTCGGCCGTCCGTGAGGAGCTCCGACCCGCGTCGGGGCGATCGCTCGGCCGGTCACGTGATCGGTCGCGGCCGGTCGGGCGTGGGCGCTCGGTCATGACCCGCTGGCCCCGGGTCGCCGTCGTGGGTGGCTCGCTCGGCGGCTTGACCGCCGCCCTCGTCTTGCGAGATCTCGACTGCGAGGTCGACGTGTACGAGCGCGCCACCGCCGAGCTGCAGGGCCGGGGCGCCGGGATCGTGGTCCTCGAGGAGACCTCGCGCTACCTGCGCGAGCGCGCCTCGTTCGATCTCGATCGCGTGACCGTCGGCACGACGTGGCTCCGGTACCTGGACGCGCATGGGCGGGTCGCGTACGAGGAGCGGCGTCCGTATCGGTACTCGGGCTGGCAGACGCTGTACCGGGCCCTGCTCGCCTGCTTCGGGACCGAGCGGTACCACCTGGGACGGGAGGTCGCCGGCTTCGAGCAGGGTGGGGAGGGGGTCCGGGTGCGGCTCGCCGACGGGGAGGAGGTCGTCTGCGACCTCCTCGTCTGCGCCGACGGGATCGGGTCCGCCTCGAGGGCGAGGCTCCTGCCCCGGACACGTGCGGAGTACGCGGGCTACGTCGCCTGGCGCGGGACGGTGCCGGAGCACCGCGTGGACGCGAGCGCCCTGGCGCCGTTCGCCGACGCGCTCGTGTACCAGGTCATCCCCTCGAGCCACATCCTCGTCTACCCGATCCCGAGCCACGATGACCGGACGGAGCCGGGTCGGCGCCTGCTGAACTTCGTCTGGTACCGGAACTACGCGGCGGGCGGGGAGCTCGAGGACCTCATGACCGACCGGGACGGGAGGCGGCACGAGGTCACGCTCCCGCCCGGGATGGTGAGGGACGAGCACCTGCGGGAGATGCGTGACTTCGCCCGACGGAGCCTCGCCCCGCAGCTCGCGGCGGTGGTCGAGGCGACCGAGCAGCCCTTCGTCCAGGTGATCTTCGACATCGCGGTGGAGCGCATGGCCTTCGGCCGTGTCTGCCTGATCGGTGACGCGGCCTTCGCGCTCCGCCCGCACATCGCGGCGGGGACCGCGAAGGCGGCGGCCGACGCGTGGGCGCTCGCCGAGGCGTTCGAGCGCACGGGCGGTGACGTCGAGGCCGCCCTGCGCACGTGGGAGGAGGGTCAGCTGGCGCTGGGCCGTGCCGCGCTGGAGCGAGCTCGTCGGAACGGCAACCGCTCCCAGTTCGAGGGGACGTGGCGCCCGGACGACCCCGAGCTCGCGTACGGCCTCCGGGGTCCCGGTCGCTGACGTTTACATAGCAGATATGCTATAGGCGTGGGCGCGGGGCACGTGGTCCGGGAGGCGCGGCGCCGGGCCGGCCTGACCCAGGCGGAGCTCGCCCGGCGGGTGGACACGACGCAGTCCGCGATCGCTCGGATCGAGCGCGGGCGGACGGAGCCGAGCCTGCGGCGGGTGCGGGAGCTCGTGCGGGCGTGTGGGCTCGAGCTGCTCCCCACGCTCGCGGAGCCGGACGGGGAGGACCTGCGGCTCGCGCTCGCGAACCTGCGGCTGTCGGTGGACGAGCGCGTCCGCCAGCACCAGGCGGCGCTGCGGTTCGCGATGGCCGGGCGTGAGGCGTTGAGGCGCCGTGGGCGAGCCTGAGTTCGCGCCCGAGCGGATCTGCGCGGTCCTGCGGGAGCACGACGTGCGGTTCGTGCTGGTCGGGGGGTTCGCGGCCGTGATCCACGGCTCGCCCTACGTGACCGTGGACCTCGACGTGGTGCCGGCGCGCGATCCGGAGAACCTGGAGCGGCTCTCGGCGGCCCTGCGGGCGCTGCACGCCCGCGTGTGGTCCGCGGACGAGCCGGAAGGGGTGCCCTTCGACCACGACGGACGCTCCCTCGCCCAGGTGGAGACCTGGAACCTCGTGACCGACCACGGCCGCCTCGACCTCACCTTCCTGCCCGCCGGGACCCGGGGGTACGAGGATCTGATCCGGGAGGCCGTGCGCCTGTCGATCCTCGGCGTCGAGGTGGACGTGGCCTCCCTCGCCGACGTCGTGCGCTCGAAGGAGGCCGCAGGGCGCGAGAAGGACCGGCTCGTGCTGCCGGTGCTGCGCCGGCTCCTCGAGGAGACCGAGCGGGAGGCCTGACCGCCGCGCTCAGCGCGCGGCCGGGGCCGGGGCTTCCTCGGCCGCCTCGGCCGCCGTCTCCTCGCCGGCGTCGGGGAGCACGACGCCGTCCCCGAGGTCCCAGCCGATGATCACGTCGGGTCCGGTGGGCGCATCGGCGAGCCGAGGGCCCTGCGTCCGGATCGTCGCGGTGATCTCGGGCGCGAGCTCGACCACGTACTTGCGCGTGGAGCCGAGGTAGATGACCTCGCGGACCCTCCCGCGCAGACGCGCGGCATCCGTCTCGCGCGGTGCGGCGTCGGCCGGGCGGATCCACATCCGTTCGGGGCGGACGACGACCGCGCCGCGACCGCCCTCGCGGAGGCCCTCCCGTCGCCAGGCCTCGGGCGCGGCCCGCAGGGGACCGAGGGCGGTCTCGACGACGCCGTCGCCCGGGCGGAGCGTGCCGCGGAAGATGTTCGACTCCCCGATGAAGTCGGCCACGAACAGGGAGGCCGGCCGCTCGTAGAGCTCCTCGCCGGTCCCGATCTGCGCGATCCGTCCGTGGCTGTAGACCGCGATGCGATCGCTCATGACCAGGGCCTCCTCCTGGTCGTGGGTGACGTAGATCACCGTGAGGCCGAGCTGGTGCGCGACGCGCATGACCTCGAGCTGGAGGGCCTCCCGCAGCTTCTTGTCGAGCGCGCCGAGGGGCTCGTCCATGAGCAGCACGGAGGGGTGGAAGACGAGCGCCCGCGCGAGGGCAACCCGCTGCTGTTGGCCGCCGGAGAGCTGTCGCGGGTAGCGGTCGCCGAGACCCTCGAGTCGCACGAGCCGCAGGGCCTCCTCGACCATCCGGGCTCGCTCGGGCTTCGGCACCCTGCGCATCTCGAGCGGGAAGGCGATGTTGCCGGCGACGGTCATGTGCGGGAAGAGCGCGTAGTTCTGGAAGACCATGCCGACGCCCCGGCGGTGCGGGGGCACCTTCGTGAGGTCGCGGTCGTCGAGGACCACGGTCCCGGTGTCGGGCCGGATGAACCCCGCGATGATCCGCAGCGTGGTGGTCTTGCCCGAGCCCGAGGGGCCGAGGAGGGTGACGAACTCACCCGGCCGGACGTCGAGGTCGACGTCGCGCACGGCCACGACCTCGTCGTAGTGCTTGCTCACCCCCCGCAGGGAGAGGGCGCCCGGCTGACCGGGCTCGCCGATCCGTCGCGCCGTCGGGCGTTCGGTCTGGTCCATGTCCGTCCTCACCGCGTGCTCCTCGCGCGCCGCTGGGCCACCATCACGAGCGAGAGCACGACGATCGTGATCGCGGTGAGCATGGTAGCCACCGCGGCGATGGTCGGGTCGATCGAGCTCCGGACCTGCCCCCACATGACGACCGGCAGGGTGCGCACGATGGGGCTCGAGAGGAAGATCGAGACGACGACCTCGTCCCAGGAGGCGATGAACGCGAACAGGGCGCCGGCCACGATGCTCGGGCTGATGATCGGCAGGGTGACGCGGAAGAAGGTCCGGACCGGTCCGGCCCCCAGGTTCTGCGCCGCGAGCTCGAGCGTGCGGTCGAAGGTCCGCAGGCTCACGCTGACGTTCACGACCACGAAGGGGATCGCGAGGGTCGTGTGAGCCAGGATCAGGCCCGGGAGCGTGCCCGCGAGGCGCCACTCCGTGTACACGAAGTACATGCCGATCGCGATGACGACGACCGGCACGATGAGCGGGGAGAGGACGACGGCGGTCACGAGCCCCCGGCCCGGGTACCGGCCCCGGACGAGCCCGAGCGCCATGAGCGTCCCGAGCGCGGTCGCGAGCACCGCTGCGGCCACGCCGACCTTGATGCTCGTCACCGCCCCTGCCGTCCAGGTCTCGCTCTCGAAGAAGTTCGCGTACCAGCGGGTCCCGAACCCGGGCGGCGGGAACCGCAGGATCCCCCCGGAGGAGAACGACATCGGCACGATGAGCAGGGTGGGGGCGATGAGCGCGGCCCCGACGACCCACGCGAACGCGCGGAGGCCGAGCCGGCGGGGGCCGACGTCCGAGCTCACGATCCGGTCTCCCCGTAGCCGATGGCGTCGCCGAGCCGCACGAAGCGGCTGCCGATCCCGAGCAGCAGCAGCGTGACCGCGAGCAGCGTCATGGCGAGCGCGCTGCCCACGCCGAAGCGCAGCCGCTCGCTCACCATGTTCACGATCAGCTCGCTGAACATCGCGTTCTGCGGGCTGCCGAGCAAGGCGGGCGTGATGTAGAAGCCGAGCGCGAGCACGAAGACGAGCAGGCAGCCGGCGAAGACGCCGGGGAGGGACAGCGGGAGGAACACCTTCCTGAAGGCCGCCCGCGGGGCGGCGCCGAGGCTCTCGGCGGCGGGCACGAGGTCGGGGTCGATGCGGCGCATCGTCGCCCAGATGGGCAGCACCATGAACGGCAGCAGGATGTGGCTCATGCCGATCGTCACGCCGAGGGTGTTGCGCATCAGCTGGAGCGGCTCGCGGATGAGCCCGAGGTCGCGGAGGGCCGAGTTGATCACGCCGGAGTCCTGCAGGAGCACCGTCCAGGCGTAGGTGCGCACGAGGAGGCTGGACCAGAAGGGCACGAGGACGAGCACGGTGAGGGCGGCGCGGGTCTTCGGCCCGGCGTGGTGCATCACGTAGGCGTACGGGTAGCCGATGACGAGGCAGACGGCGGTCACGATCAGGGAGGTCCGGAGCGTGGTCCACAGGACGCGGACGTAGACCGGGGACTCGAGGAACACGCGGTAGTTCTCGGGGGAGGGGTCGGTGAAGCTCCTCGCCCCCATGCGGGCGAGCGGGACGACGAAGAAGACGACGAGGAACAGGAAGCCCGGGACCGCCAGCCACGCCCAGGCATCGAGCGGGCTCCGGATGGAGCCCGCTCGACGCCGCCCCCTCGACGTCGACATCAGTCGGTCAGGCCTGGATCCACTCCTGCCACCTGGTGTCGGTCGCGTCGAAGTTCGCGTCCCACCAGACGTCGTCGAAGCCGATCGCGGTGTCGAGGTACGTGGTGGGCAGGTCCTGGACCTTCGTCTGATCGACCGCGTCGACCGCGTTCTCGTTCGGCGGCGCGTACGTGATGTACTTGCTGAGCTCGGCGTTGTGCTCGGCCGAGGTGATCCAGGCGACGAGCTGCTGCGCCGCCTCCAGGTTCTTCGTGCCCTTGGGGATCACCAGGTAGTCGGCGGTCGCGATGTGCTGATCCCACATGATCTCGACCGGCGCGCCCTCCTGCTGGATGTCGTAGATCCGGCCGTTCCAGCTCATCCCCATCGTCACCTCGTTGTCGGCGAGGATCTGGGCCGACTGCGCGCCCGTGTCCCACCACACGCAGGCGTCCTTGATGGTGTCGAGCTTCGCGAACGCGCGGTCCAGGTCGAGCGGGTAGAGCTGGTCCGGGGGCACGCCGTCCGCGATGAGCGCCATCTCGAGGAGGCCCCCCGCGGACCAGTTGAAGCAGCCGCGCTTGCCGGGGAAGCGCTCGAGGTCGAAGAAGTCGGCGAAGCTCGTCGGCGGCTGGTCGAACGCGTCGGTGCGGTAGGCGACGACCACCGAGTACACGATGTCCGGGACCCGGTACCCCGTCGTGGGGAACAGGTCCGGCTGGAGCTCGTCGCACGGCACGATCGAGCAGTCGATCGGCTCCAGGTACTGCTCGTCGCTCGCGAGCCCGAAGTCGTTGCCCACGTCGGCGACGTCCCAGGTGACGTTGCCCGACTCGACCATCGCCACGAGCTTCGCGTAGTCGATCGGCTCCTCCTGGACGATCTTGATGTTGGGGTTCGCCTCCATGAACGGCTCGAGCCACGCCTTGGTCTGCGCCTCCTGGTAGGCGCCCCCGTAGCTGACGAACGTGAGCGTGACCTGCTCGCCGCCACCGCCACCACCGCCGCCTCCGCCGCCTCCGCAGGCGGCGGCGACCATCGCGAACACGGCGAGCACGGTCCAGGTCTTCCTGCGCATACCCCCTCCTTCGGACCCGGTTCGCGGTCGGGACTATGTCACGGTGGTCGAGGGCGCGCAAGGCAGGGAGGGGGCCGGAAGCCTCTCGACGGGGGTTCCAGGAACCCACGTCCGGACGCTGAGAGGGCGCCTCCTGCGCCGGAGCTCCCGGACGCTCCGCTAGACTTCCTCGGACCCCGACCCGAGGACGTGATCGTTCATGCCGCGAGTGCTGTTGATCGGATGGGACGGCGCCGACTGGCGCATCCTGGATCCGCTGCTCGAGGGGGGCGACCTGCCGAACCTCCGGGCCCTCATCGACCGGGGGCAGCGGGCCGTCCTGCGCTCCACGGTGCCGACCCACTCGTGGGCGGCCTGGCCCTCGTTCCTGACCGGCGTCGACCCCGCCGATCACGGCGTGTACGACATCCTCGAGACCGTGCCGGGGACCCACAAGCAGTACCCGGTGACGTACCGCTCGATCAAGGAGCGGACCTTCGTCGAGGACCTCTCGGCGGCGGGCAAGACGGCCGTCTACGCGGACGTGCCCCTGATGTTCCCGCCCCCCGAGATCAGGGGCCGGGTCATCGCGGGCGGGGTCCTGCCGAAGGGCCGGACCTACACGCACCCGGCCGA
>CAZXJB010000004.1:9349-39597 GCA_964640965.1 uncultured Actinomycetes bacterium
CGGGTGCGGGACGTCTACCGGCAGCTCGACGACGCGATCGGGTCGTTCGTCTCCCGCGCCCGCGAGGACGACCTCATCCTGTTCATCTCCGACCACGGGTTCCAGTCGGTCACGCGCACGATCAACATGGATCGGCTCCTGCACGAGCTCGGGTACCTGGGGTTCAGCGCCTCGAACGTCGTCTTCGGCCCGATGCAGTGGGGCGCCGTCCGCAAGGTGGCGCGGAAGGTCTACGACCTGCTCGGGCTCCACGGCAAGGTCTCCCTGCCCCAGGCCGTGAACTGGTCGAAAACGAAGGCCTACACCACGATCCGCTCGACGGGCGAGGGCGTCTCGATCAACCTCGCCGGTCGCGAGCCCGACGGCATCGTCGACCCCGCCGACTACGAGCGCGTCCGCGACGAGGTGATGGAGCGCCTGGCAGGCTTCGTCGACCCGAAGACGGGGCGGAAGCCGATCAAGGCCGTGCACCGACGCGAGGACGTCTTCGTCGGCAAGCACGCGGACTCCGCGCCGGACATCCTGCTCGAGCCGGCCGAGGGCTACTCGCTCACCCACGCGAAGGCCGCGATCGAGGACGCGGACTGGATCAGCGGCGACCACCGTCCCGAGGGCGTGATCGTGGCCGTGGGCCCCCGCGTCCGCCCGTTCGAGCAGCCCCCGCTGCTCGTGGATCTCGCCCCGACGATCCTCGCGGCCCTCGACGCCCCCGCCAGCGTGAAGCACACGGGCCGGGTCCTCCACGAGCTCGTCGGGAGCGAGGCCGAGGTCCGGCAGGCGGCGCAGCCCGCGGTCGCGATCCCGGGGCTCGGGGGGCCCGGCGAGGAGGAGTCGGTGGTCTCCGACACGGAGGCCGACGAGATGGAGGAGCACCTCCGCGGCCTCGGCTACCTCGAGTAGTCGATCGGCCCGTCGCTCGGGAGCGGTCTGACGACGCCGCCCGCGCCGAGGACGGCCCGCTCGTGCTCCTCGACCGCGGCCCCACCGTCTCCGGGGATCTGCCAGGCGATGCTCTGTGCTACGAACCGGGGAGCCCCCGCGGCCTTCGCGGCGGCGAGCAGGTTGCGTGTCCCCTCGCGCCGGATGCGGTTGTTGGCGGCCGCCATCTCGGAGATCCGCCCGGGGTCGTCGGGCAGATCGGTGAGCTCGTGGAGGACGACGTCGGGTCCGAAGGCTCGCACGGCGGCCGACAGGGCGTCGAGATCGAACACGTCGCACACGACCGGCTCGGCACCGAGCGCCCGGAGTCCCTCCGCCTTCCCGGGCGAACGGGTCATGCCCGCGACCTCGTGCCCGTCGGCGACGAGCAGCGGCACCAGGCGCACGCCGATCACGCCGCTCGCACCGGCCAAGAAGATCCGCATCGGGCGACCTTAGCAGCGGTTCACGCGCGTTCCCGTCCCTCCGGGGCTGGGGCGTTCCTCCCTGTCGCTCGCGTCTCCTCCGGGGGTCGACTTGGATGTGGGGAGGTGACCCCATGGCCGAGGATCGATCCGCCGGCACCTTCCTGCTCCTGGGCCTCGGGCTGCTCCTGGGGGCGTCCCTGATCGCAGTCGCGTCCGCCGCGGTGCAGTTCTTCCGCGCGTTCCGCCGAGCGCGTCTTCGGGGATGAGCGAGGTTGGAGCGTCGCGCCGCGGCCGCGACACCTCCTTCCGCGACCGCGTCCCCCACCGCGACCGAGCCGGGGAGCCCGACCGAGCCTCCCGCTCCGCCGGAGGCGTCGCGTTGGGTGTGGCCTCGGCTACCTCGAGTAGCTCGCCTCGCGCGCGTCGGACGGCCGGGACCGCGCGGCCTCCCCGGGCGTCCGGACGGGTCGCGCGTCGGCTACTCGGCTACAGGCGGCGGACCGGCGCCGGCGGGGGCGGCGCCGAGAAGTCCATCGGGTGGACGGACTCGATGTTCGCGCGGAACCACGCGTCGAACGGGTGGTCCGAGCGGGCGAGCGCGGCGAGGAAGCCGTCGCTCCCCGGGCCGTCGATGACGATCACCGCGACGTCGGAGCCGTCGGGGTTGGCCTGGTGCCACGCAGCGTGCGTGGTGAGGCCGTGACGCTCGTTCATGTCGTCGAACTCCGCCTTGCGCCGCCCGACGAGCTCGGCGCACCAGGACTCCCACGCCTCGAGCCTGCCGGGGTGGATCGGCACCGCCATGGCCTGCATGGCGCCCTCCCTTCCGACGCCCACGGGCCCGTTGCCCTGGGGCGATCCTCGAACCCTAACACGAGAGCCCGTGATGCGGAGCGCGGCAGGCGGACCGGCGATGGCGTAGGCTTCGAGTGGGCCCTGGGGGAGGGAGGTCCACGGTGGGGGTTGGTCGGGGCGCGATCGCGCTGCTCCTCGTTGTCGTCGTGGCGTGCCAGAGCGGCGCCACGCCCGATGGGGACGGGGTCGAACAAGGACCGCGTGAGCTCACGGTCGACGAGTCGATCCCACCCCTCCGGCCCCACGGGCCGCTGCGAGGGATCGTGCTGGGGGATCGTCTCCGCCCCGACGGCGAGGTCGCGCGCCCGAGTCTCGGCTTCACGACAGAGGACACGCTGGTGACGGCGATCGTCGGGCTCGGTCCCGAGGTGGTCGAGGGCTCCACGCTCACGGTCGCCTGGTACCGGCTCGTGGGGGTCGACGGACGCGAGCACCTGTTCACGCACGAGATCACGGTCGGCTCCGGCGGGCTCGCGTTCTCGGGAGGGGTCGCGGATGCCGGGCTGGCCCCGGGCGTGTACGAGACGGTCGCGTTCCTCGGCGGGTGGCAGGTTCGCGTCCCCTGGGTGGTTCGCCTCGTCGACGGTCCGTCCCACGCGAAGGCAGCGCGGTCGTCGCTCGAGGACTGGGAGCTGCCGAGCGCAGGCGAGAGCGGTTGGGACGATGGCATCGCGCCGGCTCCGCAGGCTCCTCCCGCCCAGACGTGCGAGGTCACCTCGATCACCCCCGGGACGGTCCCGATGCGAGACGTGAAGGCGTCTGCGTGGTGGGTCGGCCCGTGCACCGAGCTCACGCTCTCGGCGACGGTCTCGGGGCCGCCGGTGGAGATCGGGTCGCTCCATGCGTTCACGAACGCCCTCGGGGACGTCCTCCCCTCTGGCCCGTATGGGCAGGTCGACGTGTGCGAGCTCCCCGGAGGGAGCGACCTGCCGGGGACGGTCGTCCGGTTCGAGGTCACGGGCAACGCGAGCGCGACCCTCGACTTCCCGCTTCCCGATCACAGCGAGGCGCTCGTCGTGGGGATCGAGGCCGAGCCGGCCGACGGGAGTCGGGTCGAGGCGGGCGATCGGATCGGGCTTCGCGCGCTCGCGATGCAGATGCCGCCCTCCCAGGGGATCCAGGTCCTGTACCTGGACGACGGGTCGGAGCTCATCGGATCGACGGGCAACGCGTCGGGGACCGATCGGCCGATCCCCTGCGATCTCGGGCGCCACTTCGCCTCCCTCGTCGCCGAGTACGTGGTGCCTGCAGCACCGCCACCGGTGGTGGAGATCTGTGGGTACGCGACCGGATTCGATGGGATGACGGCGAGCGGGTGCGTTCGGTTCTTCACCGGCGAGGTGTGGGCCGGGTCGCTGAGCGTCGAGGGGCGGTTCGGGCCGCCTCTCGACTGTGCGGTCGTGTGGGAAGGAGAGGTGCGCTTGTCCGTCGGCGCCGACGGGAGCGTGATCGGCGACGGCGAGGTCCAGCCGGGACGCTCGAGCTGTCCGGCGGACGCCTCGGCGGGTCCGATCTCGATCGTCGGCGTGCGTGGCGAGGAAGGGTTCGAGGTGACCTACTCGCGGGCCGAGGGGCATGGGTGCGAGGCGGTCTTCTGCTTCGGCGGCGCCCCCGCCGCGATCCCGCTCGTCGACGAGGTGACGGCACGCGGAACGTCCGAGTACGACACCGGTCTGGGGACGGTGTTCGTGAGCTCGTGGTCGCTCCGGTGCGAGGCCTGCGGCTCGCCGCAGGCGAGGCCGAGTGGGGGTTGACCTCGGCGCGGGCCCTGCCCATCTACTTCCTGCGATGAGATCCCGAGGGCTGGCTCCGTCCAGCCCTCTATGGGATCTGCGGGGAGCGGGAGACCGCTCGCCGCATCATCACCCGTTCTCATCATCCGGGCGTGGAGCCGGGGGCGCCGTGGGCTGGGCACGGGCACGATCTCGCCCACGTGTGCTGCGGCTCGCTCTACCTCGACGCGCTGATCCCGCTGCTGGCCCGGGCGGTCGACCCTCAGCGTCGTGGATACTGGGGCCCGCATGGACGAGCCCAGCCTGACCGAGGAGATCGCCGAGATCGTGGAGCCAGCGCCGGGGGGACCCCCGGCCGGGGCGCGCGACCGGCGGATCATCCTCGGGCAGACGGCCCAGAACGTGCTCGGTCTCGCGATCGGGGCGCTCGCGACGTTCGGCGCGCAGGTGCTCATGACCCGGCGTCTCGGCGACCGAGGCTTCGGCGTCGTCACGCTCACGACCCAGTTCGCGTTCATCGCGGCCGCGGCCACGCGGTTCGGGATGGACGTGGCCAACGTGCGGCTCGTCGCGATCCTCGTCGGTCGCGGGCAGGCGGCCCGGGCCCGCGGCCTGGTGCGGCGCTCGGCGTGGATCGCCCTCGGCGTGTCCGCGCCCTTCGCGGCGGCCGTCTTCATCCTCGCGCCGCGCCTCGCCGAGCGGTTCAGCGGCCTGCCCGAGGTCGCGATCCCCGCGTTCCGCTGGGCGGCGCTCGCGATCCCGATCGCGGCGCTCGCCTTCACCTACATGGGCGCGACCCGCGGCCTGAAGATCATGCGGTACACGCTGTACGCGCAGTGGACCGCTCAGCCCCTCGGGTGGATCGCGCTCACGCTCCTCCTGTGGACGGCGCTCGGGCCGACCCCCGGGTGGGCCACCGCCGCCTTCGGCGCGTCCTGGGCGCTCGCGCTCGCGATCGCCTGGTACGGGTGGGAGAAGGAGCAGCGCGCGTTCCCGAGCGCGGACCCCGGTGAGGGGATCGCCGAGGAGCGGACCGGCTCGCTCCTGCGCTTCGGGGCTCTCCGAGCGCCCGCGACCCTGTTCAGCCAGCTGATCTTCTGGACCGACTTCTTCGTGCTCTCGGCCCTGATGAGCTCGCTCGGTCGGGAGGGGGCGGGGGAGGTCGGCGTCTATGGCGCGGTGCTGCGGGCGGGCCAGTCGCTCTTCCTGTTCCTGACGAGCGTCTCGCTCACGTTCAGCCCGTTCGTGGCGGACCTGCACCACCGGGGGGAGCACGAGCACCTGGATGCGCTCTACAAGCAGGTGACGCGGTGGACCCTGGCCGCGACGATCCCCGTGCTGCTCGCCCTCGCGATCCTCCCGGGCCAGGTCCTTCGGATCTTCGGCGGCGGGTTCTCGGGCGGCGACGGGGCGCTGCGGATCCTCATCGTCGGCATGATCGTTCCGGTGATGGTCGGCACGGTGGGGTTCATCCTCATCATGGCCGGGCGGACGGGCTGGGATCTCCTCGTGTACCTCGCGGGGTTCGCGGTCGACGGAGGGCTGGCGCTCGCGCTCGCGCGGCCGGAGGCGCTCGGGATCCGCGGCGCCGCGATCGCGCAGGCCGCGACCCTCACCGGCAGCGCGCTCGCCAGGCTCATGCTCGTGCGGCGGTTCCTGGGGATCTGGCCCTTCGACCGGAGCTACCTGCGGTTGGTGGCACCGACGCTCGTGGGGGCCGCCGTGATGGCGCTCGTCCACGGGGTGCTGCCCGAGGCGAAGTGGCTCGTGAACCTGCTCGGCTCCGTCGCGGCGGGGGGTCTCGCGTACGCCGTCGTCCTGCTCGCGTGGGGGCTCCCGACCTCGGAGCGCGCCGCGCTGCGCCGAGCGATCGGCCGGCCGCGGGGCGGGTGAGGCTCGGCCGTCGGTCCCCGGCAACCCGGATCGACGGGGCGTCCCAGGGGATCGGGCGTCAACCCGTTCACGAGGAGCCGGGTCTTGAGACGCCTCGGGCTCTGGGCCGGCCGCGGGCGATGGGCGGGCGCGCCGCGGGACCATCGTCCCGTACCGGCCGGGACGGCGGTGCGGGAAGATGTGCCGAGCCCGAACGCGAGGGAGGGTCCGCATGAGCCTGACCTCGTCCCTGTACCGGCTGGGGCGCGGGGCGGCGCGCCGGCCCCGGCCCGTCGTGCTCGCCTGGGTGCTCGCGGCGGCCGCGATCTTCGGGGTCGGGCGCGTGGTCGGCGCGGCCTTCGTCGACGACTTCCGCATCCCCGGGGCCGAGGCGCAGGAGGCCATGGACCTCCTGCGCGAGCGCTTCCCCGAGCAGGCCGGCGTGACCGCCGTCGTGGTGTTCCGCGCGCGGGAGGGCACCCTCGCCGAGCCCGCGGCCATGCGCGCGGTCCAGGAGACGCTCGCGCGCGTCGCGTCGCTCCCGCACGTCCTCCGGGTCGACGACCCGACGCGGCCGGGCGGCCAGGCCGGGGTGTCGCCCGACCGGACGATCGCGTTCTCCACCGTCCACTACGAGGGCTCGATCGGCGAGCTGGGACGGACGGCGGCCGACCGGCTGCTCGAGACCGTGGCGCCGGCCCGCGGCCCTGCCCTCCAGGTGGAGGTCGGGGGCCCGCTCGTGGAGTACACGCACCTGCCCGAGCCGCGGGGCGCGGAGGCGGTCGGCCTCACCGCCGCGGTCATCGTGCTGTTCCTCGCCTTCGGCTCGGTGGTGGCGATGGGCCTGCCGATCGCGACGGCCCTCGTCGGCCTCGGCACCTCGCTCGCGCTCGTGTGGCTCCTGTCCCACGTGACGGACGTGCCGACCCTCACGCCGACGCTCGCGACCATGCTCGCGCTCGGCGTGGGGATCGACTACGCGCTGTTCATCGTGACGCGCTACCGGGAGGGCCTCCAGCGTGGCGCGCCGGTCGAGGAGGCCGTGGGGCGGGCCATCGCGACCTCGGGCCAGGCGGTGCTGTTCGCGGGCTTCACCGTGATGGTGGCGATCTGGGGGCTCTGGGTCTCGGGGATCCCGTTCATCGGGATGATCGGCGCGGTGGCGTCGGTCTCGATCGCCGTCGCCGTGCTCGCCGCGCTCACGCTCCTGCCGGCGCTGCTCGGGGCGATCGGACCGCGGATCGACGCGCTCGGGCTCCCGAGCCTGCGCCACCGCGTGGACCTCGAGGGCCGGGGCGTGTGGGCGCGCTGGGCGCGGACCGTGGCCCGCCACCCCTGGCGGTCGCTGCTCGCGGGGCTCGTGGTGATCGGGCTCGTCACGGTCCCCCTGTTCTCCATGCGCCTGGGCTTCGAGGTCGGGGTGGCGGGGAAGGGCTCCACGCAGGCCCGGGCCGCCGCCCTCATCGAGCGCGGCTTCGGCCCGGGCGTGACCGCGCCCCTCCTGATCCTCGTGGAGCTCCCGCGGCCCGGTGATCCAACCGCGCCGCAGCAGCTCGCGGCCGCGGTGGGGTCGGACCCGGGCGTCGCGACCCTGACCGAGCCGGTCGCGAGCGCGGATGGGGCGATGGCCCTGCTCACGGTGATCCCTCGCACGGGAGGGTCCGATCAGGCCACGGCGGACCTCGTCCGACGCCTGCGCGAGCGCGTCCTACCGGCGCTCGAGCGCGAGACCGGAGCGCGGGCGCTCGTCGGGGGCGTCACGGCCGTGCTGCTCGACCTCTCGGATCGCGTGGCGGGGCGGCTCCCCGCCCTCATCGTCGTCGTCGTGGCCCTGTCCTTCGTCCTGCTCCTGCTCGTGTTCCGGTCGATCCTGGTGCCGGTCAAGGCCGCGGTGCTGAACGCGCTGTCGATCTGCGCGGCCTACGGCGCCGTCGTCGCGGTCTTCCAGTGGGGCTGGGGGGCGGAGCTGATCCGCGTGGATCACACGGTGCGGATCGTCTCGTTCGTGCCGATGGTGATGTTCGCGATCCTGTTCGGCCTGTCGATGGACTACGAGGTGTTCCTGCTCTCCCGCGTGCGGGAGGCCTACCTCGTGGACCGGGACACGGTCGAGAGCGTGGCCGTCGGGATCCGCTCCACGGCCCGGGTGATCACCTCCGCCGCCCTCGTGATGATCGCCGTGTTCCTCGCGTTCCTGCTGAACGAGAGCACGACCGTGAAGATGATCGGGTTCGGGCTCGCGGTGGCCGTGCTCATCGACGCGACCGTGGCGCGGATCGTCCTCGTGCCGGCGACGATGGTGCTCCTCGGCCACGCCAACTGGTGGCTGCCTCGGTGGCTCGAGCGGGTGCTGCCCGCGGTCTACATCGAGGGCGAGGCCGCGCTCACTCGGTCCGAGCGAACCCCGCGATCGCCAGGCCGAGGAACGCGAGCGCGAACGCCGTCGTGACGAACAGCTCGACGCCGACGGGTAGCACCCGCCCGAAGAGCTCCACGCCGGCGCCGAAGCGGGCGACGACCACGGGCGGCAGGTCCTGCGCCTGCATGACGATGCGCCGCACCGGGTCCACCGCGTAGGTGACGGGGTTCACCTTCGTGAGCGCCGCCAGCCACGATGGCAGCCCCCGGAGGGGGAACAGCGCGCCCGAGAGGAACAGCATCGGCATCATGAGGAACTGCATCACGATCTGGAAGCTCTCCATCCGCTTCAGGCGGCTCGCGACGAGCACGCCGAAGGCCGTGAGCGCGAAGGCCATGAGCGCGAGCGCCCCGATCACCTCGAGCACCATGACCGGCGTGAGACGCACGCCGATCGCCGGGGCGAGCAGCAGCATGAGCGAGCCCTGGGCGGTGGCGACGGTGGCCCCGCCGAGCGCCTTGCCCACCACGATCGAGGCGCGGGCGACCGGCGCGACGAGCATCTCGCGCAGGAACCCGAACTCGCGGTCCCAGACGATGGAGACGGCGCCGAAGATCGCGGTCCCGAGCACGCTCATCGCGACCACGCCTGGGAACGCGAACTTCCGGTAGTCGAAGCCGCCCGTCGAGCCGACGAGGGACGACAGGCCCGTGCCGAGCACGAGGAGGAAGAGGACCGGCTGGACGATGCCGGTGGCGATCCGCACGGGTTGACGCACGAAGCGGATGAGCTCGCGACGCCAGACCACCGTCACCGCGCGCACCTCGTGCGAGGGCTGGAACACCGCGCGGGCGCGGACGTCGGTGGAGACGGCGGCCTCCGTCATCGCATCCTCCGGTGCATCGCCGCGAACGCCCGCGAGATGTCGGTCCCGGGCTCGACCGTCTCGTCGCGGATCTCGCGGCCGGTGAAGTGCAGGAACACGTCGTCCAGGGTGGGGCGATGGACCCGGACGAGCCGGACGGGGACGCCGACCTCGGCGATGATCCTCGGGACGGCGGCCGCGCCGTCGGCGACGCGGACCAC
The DNA here is from genome assembly GCA_964640965.1 of uncultured Actinomycetes bacterium. Lineage (GTDB taxonomy): Bacteria > Actinomycetota > UBA4738 > UBA4738 > HRBIN12 > HRBIN12. The sequence goes on from CAZXJB010000004.1 coordinate 18,601, forward strand.
GACCGCCCGGGAGGTGCGGGTGGCCTGCAGGCCGGCCGCTGCGAGGTTCGCGACGGCCGCGTCGTCGTCGTCGGTGGCGAGCTCGACGGTGTCCATGCCGACCGCCGCCTTCAGGCCCGAGGGGGTGTCGGTCGCCACGATGCGGCCGTGGTCGATGATCGCGATCCGGTCCGCCTGCTCGGCCTCGTCCATGTAGTGGGTCGTCATGAAGACCGTGACCCCCTCCTCCTCCCGCAGGCGCCGCACGTCCTCCCAGATCCGGGCCCGCGTCTGGGGGTCGAGGCCGAGGGTCGGCTCGTCCAGGAACAGGACCTCGGGGGCGTGCATGAGGCCCCGGGCGATCTCCAGACGGCGCGCCATCCCGCCGGAGAAGGTGCCGACGAGATCCTTCCGGCGATCGGCGAGGTCCACCATCTCGAGCACGCGGGCGATCCGGTCGGGGATCTCGGCGCGCGGGAGGCCGTAGATTGCGGCGTGGAACGCGAGGTTCTCCTCCGCCGTCAGCTGGGCATCGAGCGTCCGGTCCTGGAAGACGAGCCCGATGCTCGCGCGGACCGCCCGGCGCTCCCGCACGACGTCGTGGCCCGCGACCCGGGCCTCCCCCCGGGTGGGGCGCAGCAGGGTGCAGAGCATGTTGATGGTGGTGGTCTTGCCCGCGCCGTTCGGGCCGAGGAACGCGAAGATCTCGCCCCGCCGGACCTCGATGTCGACCCCGCGCACGGCCTCGAGCTCGCCGAACCGCTTGGAGAGGCCGGTGGCCTCGATCGCCGCGTCGGTGCTCACGCTCAAGGGTCCTCCTGCGGATCCTCCGGCGGGTCGGGGATGCCGGGCTCGGCCAGGATCAGCTCCGGGGCGTCCTCCGCCTCGACCTGACCGAACCCGGCGAGGAGCTCATCACCGATCTCCTCCAGACCGATGTGCGCGGTCTCGCGCAGCGGGCGTTCGGGCAGGAGCCAGGTGACGAGGAAGGCGAGGATCGCCAGTGGGACGGCGGAGAGGAACACGACGTGGATCGAGCGGGCGAGCGCGAGGATGACCGCGTCCCGGATGGGTGGAGGGAGCTGCCGGATCGCCTGGGGGCTCCCCGTGAGGTCGCGACCGATCACCCCGCCCGCGGCCGCGGGCAGCAGGCGCGCCAGGTGGTAGGCGAGCCGGTCGTTCAGGATCGCCCCGTAGACGGCCACACCGAAGGCCCCACCCATCGAGCGGAGGAAGCTCTCCGTGGCGGTCGCCGTGCCGAGATCGCGGTGCGGCACGGCGTTCTGCACCGCGAGGACCATCACCTGGATGATCATCCCCATGCCGAGGCCGAGCACGATCATGTACGCGGAGGAGGTCAGGCGCGACGTGCCCACCCCCATCGTCGAGAGCAGGTAGAGCCCGAGCGCGATCGTCGCGGTCCCGACGACGGGGAACGCCTTGTAGCGGCCGGTCCGGGTGATGATCCGGCCGGAGGCGATCGAGGTCGTCATCGTCCCCGCCATGAGCGGCAGGATGAGGACCCCCGAGTTCTGGGCGCTCGCCCCTCCGACCGTCTGCAGGTACAGGGGCAGGAAGATGATGCCGCCGAACATCGCGAACCCGACGAGGAACTCGAGGCCGCTCGCGACCGAGAACACGCGGTCCCGCCAGAGGCGGAGGGGGATGAGCGGTTCCGGCGCCCGCCCCTCCTGGATCAGGAAGAGGATCAGCAACACGACGCCGGCGATCGCGAGCCCGACGATCGTCGGGGACCCCCACGCGTACCGCGTCCCGCCCCAGACCGTGACGAGCAGCAGGCAGGTGGCGCTCGCCATCACGAGGGCGGCGCCGAGGTGGTCGATGGCGTGCTGCATGCGCCGGTAGGGGAGCCTGAGCGCCGAGGAGGTGATCACGAGCGCGAGGGCTCCCACGGGCACGTTGATGTAGAAGACCCACCGCCAGCTGAGGTGGTCGACGAAGAACCCCCCGAGGAGGGGGCCGACGACGCTCGCGAAGGCGAACACGGCCCCGAGGTAGCCCTGGTACTTGCCCCGATCCCGCGGCGAGACGATGTCGCCGATGATCGCCTGCGCCATGGCCATGAGACCGCCCCCGCCGATCCCCTGCAGGGCGCGGAAGGCGACGAGCTCGAGCATGTTCCGAGAGAGGCCGGCGAGGATCGAGCCCGCCACGAAGATCACGATCGCCGCCTGGAACACGATCTTGCGCCCGAGGAGGTCGCTCACCTTGCCGTAGAGCGGCACCGAGACCGTGGAGGTGAGCAGGTAGGCCGTGACCACCCACGAGAGGTGGTCGAGCCCGCCGAGGTCCCCGACGATGGTCGGCAACGCCGTCGCCACGATCGTCTGATCGAGCGCGGCGACCAGCATGCCCGCCATGAGGCCGCTGTAGACGACGAGGATCTGACGGTGCGTGAGCGCTGCGGTGCCGCTCGGTCGGCTCATCGCGCCGCTCTCCGTGCCTCGGTTGCGTGGGCGCCCACGGGTGGTGTCCCGGCCATCTTCGCGAACAGCCGGACCAGCTCCCGGCGCTCGTCCGGCTCGAGCCGGCGGAGGAGCTCGACGAGGTACGCGCGCCGGCGCTCGGCGACGGCGCGGGCGTGCGCGCGGCCGGAGGGGGTGAGCTGGAGCAGGACCGAGCGTCGATCCGTCGCATCGGCCCGCCGTCGTGCCAGGCCGAGGGCCTCGAGGCGATCGGCGAGCCTCGTCGCGGAGCTCTCGGCCAAGCCGAGGCGCTCGGCCAGGTCTCGGATCCGCATCGGCTCCTCGCCGAGGAGCGCGAGCGTGTATCGCTGCACGGGTGAGAGCTCGGCCTTGCCGCGGGTTCGTCGGTCGAGCTCGGCACGGAGCTTGCGGCTCAGGAAGAAGCGTCCGAGCTCGACCCAGTGGGCGTCGAGCTCGGCGGCCAGAGCCTCGAGGTCGTCGGATCCATGCGGCACGGCATGCCAGGGTACCGCCGATACCTGCGTGTCGCAACATCTGCAGAACGCAACGAGAAGCGCTGCTCAGCCGAGCTCGATGAGCCGGAGGGCCGTGGAGACCGCGTCGGCCGGCGAGTGGGCCCGCACGATCGCCTCGACGGGGCGCCCGCCCTTCGCGAGCTCCCAGGTGCCGAGCCCGACCACCGGCTTGCCCATCTTCAGCGCGAGCGCGATCTCCGAGAGGGTCCCGAACTCGCCGGCGACGGCGATGACGGCGTCGGCGCTCCGCACGACGATGGCGTTGCGCGCCTCGCCCATCCCCGTCGCCACCGCCACCGTGAGGTAGGGGTTGGCCTCCTCCCGGGTGTTCCCCGGCAGGATGCCGACCGAGCGCCCGCCCGCCTTCGCGCAGCCGCTCGCCGCGGCCTCCATGAGGCCGCCGAGGCCGCCGCAGACGAGCACGGCGCCGGCCTCGGCGATGAGCCGGCCGACCTCCTCGCCGAGCTGATGCTCGGCGGGGCTCGCCGCCGAGGGCCCCACGACCGCGATGTAGACGTCCCGTCTCATCCCCACGCCTCCCCCAGCATCGCAGACAGCAGCGCGATCGCGCCGGCCTTGTCGAGGGGCTCGTTCCCGTTGCCGCACTTCGGGGACTGGATGCACGAGGGGCAGCCCTGGGCGCAGGGGCACCCGCGGACGGTCTCGAGCGTGGCGCGGAGCCACCGCTCGGCGTCGAGGAAGCCGCGCTCGGCGATCCCGGCCCCGCCCGGGTAGCCGTCGTAGACGAAGATCGCCGCGGCGGCGACGTCGGGATGGAAGGGGGTCGACACACCGCCCACGTCCCAGCGGTCGCAGGTCGCGACGAGCGGCAGGAGCCCGATCGCGGCATGCTCCGCGGCGTGGGCGGCGCCGGGCAGGACGGGCTCGGTGATGCCCGCCCGCCGCAGCACGGCCGGCGGGATGGTCCACCAGACCGCGCGGGTCTGCAGGCGCTGGGGCGGTAGCGCGAGCGGGACGACGTCGAGGATCTCGCCGGTGGCGACGTGCGTGCGGGCGAACGCGACGACCTGGTCGGAGACCTCGACGACGCCGTAGGTCATCGGCACCCCGCCCGCGGTCTCGGCGCGCCGCAGCTCCTCGACCACCGCGACGTCGGTCGTGTCCCGAGCCTGGGTGTAGAAGTCGGGATCGGCCGGCTCGACGAGGGCGACGGCGCCGACGAGGTCGAGCTCCACGACCTCGAACTGCTCGCCCTGGTGCAGGTAGATCGCTCCCGGGTGGACCTGCTGGTACGCGCGGGCCTCGTCCACCGTGCCGAGGATCTCCCCGGTCCCCGCGATCACGATCTGGAAGGTGCGCCCGCCGGCGCTGCGGATGTCCACGCGGCGGTGGGGCGAGGAGCGACCGACGTGGTGGAGCCGGTCCCCCCGACGCCGCAGCTCGCCGTCCTCCACGAGGTGCTCGGCGGCGGCTCGAGCCCCGGGCCAGAACCGGTCGAGCTCCTCGTCGGAGAGCGGGTGCTCGCGAGCGGCGCACGCGAGGTGGGGCTCGAGCACGAACCGGTTCGTGGGGTCGACGACGGCCGCCTCGGGCGGGCGATCGAGCAGGTCCTCGGGGTGGCCCACGAGGTACTGATCCAGGGGCTCGTCCTGGGCGACGAGCACCGCGACCGAGGGCCCCTCCCGACGGCCGGCGCGCCCGATCCGCTGCCACATCGACGCCCGGGTGCCCGGGTAGCCGACGAGGACGGCGGCGTCGAGCGCGCCGATGTCGATCCCGAGCTCGAGCGCGCTCGTGGAGGCGACCGCGAGCAGGTCGCCCTCGGCCAGCCGCCGCTCGAGCTCGCGCCGGTCCTCGGCGAGGTACCCGGCGCGGTAGGCCTTCACGCGTCCCCGCAGCCCCGCGGGGAGCTCGCGCCGGACGAACTCGGCGAGGAGCTCGGCCGCGCGCCGCGAGCGCGTGAACCCGATCGAGCGGACCCCCGCCTCGGCGAGGGCCGCCATGAGCCGGGCGGCGTCGGAGAGCGCGCTCCGCCGGGCGCCGGAGTCCTCGTCGACGATCGGCGGGTTCCACAGGGCGAGGATCTTCTCGCCGGAGGGCGAGGCGTCCTCCGTGACGGCTTCGAAGGGCAGGCCGACGAGGCGCTCCGCGAGCTCGCCCGGGTTGCCGACGGTGGCGCTCGCGAGGACGAACCGCGGCTCGCCCCCGTAGTGGGCGACGAGGCGGCGGAGCCGCCGCAGGATGTGCGCCACGTGGGAGCCGAACACGCCGCGGCACACGTGCGCCTCGTCCACCACGACCAGCGACAGGCGGAGGAAGAAGTCGGCCCACCTCCCGTGGTCGGGCAGGATCGACGCGTGGAGCATGTCGGGGTTGGACAGGACCAGGTTCGCGTTCCGGCGGATCAGCGGTCGGTCCGCGCGCGGGGTGTCGCCGTCGTAGACGGCGGCGCGCAGCTGCGGGAGGCGGAGCTCGCGCACCGCCCGGAGCTGATCGCGCGCGAGCGCCTTCGTCGGGGCCAGGTACAGCGCGGTCGCCTTCGGGTCGGCGAGGACCTCGGCCGCGAAGGCGAGCTCGTAGACGAGGGTCTTCCCGCTCGCGGTGCCGGTGGCGACGATCACGTTCCGCCCGGCGCAGAGGGCCTCGAGCGCGCGGGCCTGGTGCGGGTACAGGCCGGTGATCCCGAGGAGGCCGAGCCGGCCGACGAGCAGCTCGGGCAGGTCGGGTGGGAGGGGCTCGAGCACGGGGGGTCTCGCCGGGAGCGTGCGGACGTGCACGAGCGCGTCCTCCGGGGCGAGGCTCGCGAGGATCGCGCGCGGGTCCATGCGCGGCCGATGCTACTGCGCCGCCCCCGCCGGCCCGCGGCTAGCCGCCCTCGGACGGATCCCGCGCGTTCAGTGTGGCGTAGGAGGTCCGCAGGCCGTCCCGCAGCAGGGGCCCGATGAGCGGCGCCTGGCGGAGGAACAGGGCGAGGCCGAGCGCGAGGTACGCGCCCGAGACGATGATCCGCTCGAGCCCGCCGGCCGACTCGGGGACGACGGCGCCGACGATGAACTGCGCCCAGAACAGCGCGAACAGCATGAGCGCCTCGCGGACCGAGATCGACAGGGAGGCGAGCACGGCGAGGGCGAAGAAGGACTGCGCCGCCGTGAGCAGGATCTCCTCGCGCTGGTGCGCGTCGATCGGCAGGCCCGCGGCGCCGCTCGAGGCCAGGGCGAACACGATCGGGAGCGTCCCGACGAGGAGCGTCCACTGGTTGACCTTGGAGGAGACGAGCGTGCCGAGGCCCGCGTCGGTGTTCAGCCGCCACGCGTACAGCCCGGCGACGAGGAGCTCGGGCGCCTCGGAGGCGAGGGGCGCGAGCCACTGGACGAGCAGGAACTCGCTGATGCCGAGCTGCCGTCCGGTCTCCACGAGCGAGTCGGCGAAGGGCTCGGCGCAGGCGACGATCACCGCGGCCGCGAAGAGGAACATGCCGACGACCGAGAGGCGACGCCACCGGGTCCGGAACGTGCCGATCAGGCGCGCCGGGCCGACGAGGTGGGGCTCCTCGGCCGGCGCGTGGCTGATCCGCCAGGTGTAGGCGGCGAAGATCCCGACGAGCACCGCCGCGTCCACCAGGGTGATCGAGCCCTTGAGCGGCAGCGAGAGGGAGTACAGCGTGGCGAGCGCGAGGAACGACACCTCGACCGCGTGGGGTCGATCCAGGCGGACCTCGCTCAGGCGCCCCCGGGACCGCGCGCCCGAGCGGAACCACGCGAGGAGGACCACGAGCGACCAGCCGATCCCGATGAGCAGGCGGTTCGCGCCGGTCATGTTCGCGAGCGCGAGCGAGCAGGCGGTCTCGCCGGGAGCGCCCGGCGGGTGGCAGGCGGCGCCGTAGGCCTGCACCGCGTTGCCGCCCTTCCAGGCGAAGACCATGTCGACCGCGTACTCGGGCAGGACCGCGATGAAGGCGAGCACCGCGATGGCCAGGCCCGCCGAGATGTCGAGCTGGGCCACCTCGGCGGCCCAGGAGAGCAGGAAGGCCGCGCCCACGATCGCCGTGCCGAGGATCAGCGCCTCCTCCGGGTGCGGGAGCTCGGGATGGAGGAAGCGCAGGAGCAGGCCCGGGATCGTCACGCCGATCGCGAGCCCCACGCCGAGCCCCTGGCGACCCGGGTGGACGTCCCGCAGCTCCTCGGAGAGCGTGGTCACGGTCCGAACCTAGCAGAGCGGCCTCGGCCGCCGGCGCTCAGCCTCCGAGCAGGGACGCGTTCGGGCTGGGCGGGACGTTGGCCCTGGTCAGGAGCCCGTCGTCCGCCAGGTCGCGTGCGATCGCCTGGAGCGCCGTCTGGTCCAGGTTCACGACGGAGGTGCCGCCCGCCATGCCGGTGCCGCCGGGCAGCACGACGTTCGTCACCTTCTTCGGGTTCAGGGTCGAGGCGGTGAACGCGAGGCGGAGGATCTGGTCGAGCGGCACGTCGGTCCGCATGTTCCGGAGGCCGGCGCCGACCCAGTCGAGCAGCCGGCTGGGGTCCTTGGCGAACTCCTTGCGGAACTGGGCGAGGGCGGAGACGAGCAGCAGGCCCTGGTTCTCCGACCGGCCGAAGTCGCCGGTCGGCAGGGCGTGCCGCGCCCGAGCGAAGGCGAGCGCGTCGCGCCCGTTCAGCGTCTGGAGCCCCGCGGTGAGGTCGGCCCGCGCGTACGAGTCCTGGACGTCGAAGGGCACGTCCACCGTGAGCCCGCCGATGTCGTCGATCATCGCGCGGAAGCCGTCGAACCAGGTGAGCGCCCAGTAGTCCATCCGCACCCCGAGGAGGTTCTCCACGGTCCTCACGACCAGGTCGGGTCCGCCGGCGGTCATCGCGGCGTTGATCTTGTTCGTGCCGTAGCCGGGGATCCCGACCCAGGAGTCCCGGGGGATGCCCACGATCGTGGCCCGGTGCTTCGCGGGGTTGATCGCAACCACGTGGATCGAGTCGGCGCGCTGGCCCGCGATGTCCTCGCCCGGCCGGGCGTCGCTGCCGAGGACGAGGATCAAGATCGGGGTCGAGCCGTCGAGCGCCGGCACGTAGCCGGCGCGGGCCTGCTCGAGCTGGAGGAACGGCGTGGCCCGGGCGGGGGAGCCGCCCCCCACCGTGCCGAGCGCCGTGCCCAGCACCCAGGCCACGAGCGCCATCGCGACGAGCGCGGCGGGGCGGCGGACGACGGACCCGGACCTGCGCGGCGTCATGTCGTCGAGGAGGGGGTCGGGGTCGCGGGGAGCCTCGCCTCGCGGTCGGCGCGTCGCACCTCGAACGCCGTGATCTTCCAATCCCCGGGCTGGCCGAGGAACAGCTGGCCGGTGCTCACGATGGCCGTGCCCGTCCCGTCGGTCCGGGCCCCGAGGGCCGTGAAGCTGAACGTCGCGACGACCGAGGCCGGGGTGCCGTCGGGGTCGAACAGGATCTCGTAGCTCACCACGCCGCGCTTCGGGGTCACGGACTCGTACACGTCGCCGGCGCCGGCCCCGAGCGTCAGGGTCTCCACGCTCTGCTCGGCCGTCGGCCTCGCGTCCTCGGTGAAGCGCTCCCACACGGCGTCGTACTCGCCGTCACGCCAGGCCCCGGGGTCGAGGAACGCGGTGGTGAACAGCTCGTCGAGGATCGGGGTCAGCTCGTCGGCGACGGCCTTCGCGTCGTGGGCGAGGGCCTTCGCCTCCGCGCCCTCGGCCGTCGGGACGGCGCGCACCTTGCGGACGACGAAGTCGAAGGCGGGGACCTCCTCCGAGCCCCCGCCGCCGAGCAGCGGCAACCGTCCCCCGCCCCCGCGGCCGAGGACCAGGAACAGTCCGATCCCGGCGAGGACGAGCACGAGCGGGATCGCCACGAGCCCGAGGGGGGTGCGACGCCGGGCGCGCTGCGCGCGCTCGGCACGGACGGGGGGACGGGTTCGGGTGTCGCTCAAGGCGCCCTGGAGGGTAGCGGTCGGACGGGGCGGTCACAACCACCCGGGCCGGGCCGGTAGGATGGGCGGCGCTCGAGGTGTGCCGGGAAGCCTGGTCGGCGGAGGGGATCGCATGGCGCGTGAGGGCGCCGGGTCCCCGGGCCCCGGCCCGGGCGTCCGGCAACCGTGGTCGAGATCGCAGGGTCGGCTGTCGGGCGCCGTCCTGCGGCCCTTGCAGGCGTTCCTCGCGACCGAGGCCGCGAGCGGCACCCTGCTCCTCGCCGCGGCCGTGGTCGCGATCGTCTGGGCGAACTCGCCGTGGCGGGAGGCCTACGACCGGCTGTGGCACACCGAGCTCGTGGTCGGCCTCGGCCGCTGGCGCCACGCGAACGACCTCGGTCACTGGGTGACCGACGGCCTCATGACGCTGTTCTTCTTCGTCGTCGGCCTGGAGATCAAGCGCGAGGTCCTCACCGGCGAGCTGCGGGACCTGCGGACGGCGGCCGTGCCGGTCGTCGCCGCGGTGGGCGGGATGGTGGCGCCCGCGGTCGTATACGTGCTCGTCGCCGACGGCGGTCCTGATGCCCGCGGCTGGGGGATCCCGATGGCCACGGACATCGCGTTCGCCCTCGGCGTGCTCACGCTCGTGGCCCGCTCGGCGCCGCCCGCGCTGAAGCCGTTCCTGCTCACGCTCGCGATCGTCGACGACATCGGGGCGATCGTGGTGATCGCGGTCTTCTACTCGGGCGGGGTGGCGCTCCGGCCCCTCCTCATCGCCGTGGCCCTCCTCGGGCTCGTCGTGCTCCTGCAGCGGGCCCGGGTCCGCGCGAGCGCGATCTACGTGCTGCTCGGGCTCGCGGTCTGGGTCGCGACCTCGGAGTCCGGCGTCCACCCCACGATCGCGGGGGTGGCGCTCGGCCTCCTCACGCCGGCCGTCCCCTTCCAGCGCCCGGCGACCGTGAGCCGTGAGGCGCACCGGGTCGCGGACGAGACCGTGGACGAGCCCTCGCCGCCGGACGCGGACGCCCCGTACTGGTTGTACCTCGCGGAGCTCTCCCGGGAGGCGGTCTCGCCGCTCGCCCGGGCGGAGGCGTTCCTCCACCCGTGGGTGAGCTTCGTCGTCGTGCCGCTGTTCGCGCTCGCGAACGCCGGGGTGGATCTCTCGGCGCGGGCGCTCTCGGAGGCCGCCGGCTCGCCGGTCGCCATCGGGGTGGTGCTCGGCCTCGTCCTCGGCAAGCCGCTCGGGATCGCGCTCGCCACCTGGGCCGCGGTCCGGAGCGGGCTCGGCCGGCTCCCGAGCGGGACGGGGTGGCGCGACGTGCTCGGGCTCGGGGCCGTCGCCGGCATCGGGTTCACCGTCTCGCTCCTCGTCACCGACCTCGCCTTCGAGGGCTCGCCGCTGCTCGAGCCCGCGAAGGCGGGGATCCTCGCCGCGTCGGTGCTGGCCGGCGCCCTCGGCGCCCTCGTGCTCGGGTGGGGACGGCGCGGTGGACGGTAGGCTCGCGTCGGTCCCCTCGCGCAGGGAGGTCGTTGCGATGAAGGCCCGGGACATCGCGAGCCGGCATCCCACGCTCGCGGCCGACGCGCCGGCGTCCGAGGCGGCCGCCGAGCTCTCGCGGATCGACGTCCGCGCCGCGCTCGTCGTGGACGCCTCGGGGCGTCTCGTCGGGGTGCTCACGGACAGCCGGCTGCTCGCGGCGCTGCTGCCCGACTACCTCGAGGAGGACGCCGCCCTCGCGCGCGTGCTCGAGGAGGACGCCGGGGAGCGGCTGTGGCGCAGCCTCGAGGGCCGGACGGTCGCCGATCTGCTCGGGCCGCGGGAGGGCCCCCGTCCCGAGGTCGACGGGGACGCGCGTCTGCTCGAGGTGGCCGCCATGATGGTGCGCACGCACCTCTCGCTCGTCGGCGTGGTGGACCGGGGCGAGCTCGTCGGCGGGATCTCGATCGATGATCTCCTGACGTACCTCCTGCGGGCGCGATGACCGACGTCGTCGCCGTCGTCGTCTTCGTCGGCGCGTTCGCCCTCATCGCGACCGAATGGGTCCACCGCGTGGTCGTGGCGCTCGCCGGGGCCGCGCTCATGCTCCTGTTCCACGTCCTCTCGGCGGAGGAGGCGTTCCGCTCCGAGCGCTACGGGATCGACTGGAACGTGATCTTCCTGCTCTTCGGCATGATGGTGATCGTCGGGGTGCTCCGGTCCACGGGCCTGTTCGAGTTCCTCGCGATCTGGTCGGCGAAGCGGGCCCGCGGCCGTCCCTACCGGGTGCTCGCGCTGCTCATCCTCATCACCGGCGCGGCCTCCGCGCTGCTCGACAACGTCACGACCATGCTGCTCGTCGCGCCGGTCACGGTGCTGATCTGCGAGCGGCTCGAGATCCCGCCGGTGCCGTTCCTGGTCGCGGAGGCGCTCGCCTCCAACATCGGGGGCGTCGCGACCCTGGTCGGGGACCCGCCGAACATCATCATCGGGAGCGAGGCGGGCATCTCCTACGTCTCGTTCCTCGTGAACCTCGGCCCGCTCGCGCTGCTGCTCCTCGGCGTCTTCATCGCGATGGCGCATCGGGAGTTCCGCGGGGCGCTCGCGTTCCATCCGGAGCGGGTGCGAGAGCTCATGGCCCTGGACGAGCGGGAGGCGCTCGTGCGCGGTCCGTTGCTGCCGAGGGCCCTCGCGGTGCTCGGCCTGGTCACGCTCGGGTTCGTGATCCAGGGGCCGCTCGGCTACGAGCCGTCCGTCGTGGCGCTCCTCGGGGCGGGGACGCTGCTCCTCCTCGCGCGGGAGGACCCGGGGACGTACCTGGCCGAGGTGGAGTGGCCCACCCTCGCCTTCTTCATGGGCCTGTACGTGATGGTGGGGGCGCTCGTGAAGGTGGGCGCGATCGAGGCGCTCGCCCGGTGGGCGATGCGGGCGGTGCACGGGGATCCCTGGCTCGCGGTGGTCCTGCTGCTCGTCGTCTCCGGCCTGCTCTCCGGTGTGATCGACAACGTCCCGTACGTGGCGACGATGGCGCCGGTCGTCGCGCAGCTCGCGCACGCGATGCCGCAGCGGGGGATCGTGCTCTGGTGGGCGCTCGCGCTCGGCGCGGACCTCGGCGGGAACGCGACCTCGATCGGCGCGAGCGCGAACGTCGTGGTGGTCGGCCTGTCCGAGCGTTCGGGCTACCGGATCTCCTTCCGGCAGTGGCTGCGGTTCGGCCTCCCCGTCACGGCGGTCACCCTCGGCGTCTCCCTCGCCTACCTCTGGGTGCGGTACTTCCTGCTCGCGTGAGCCCGGTCGGGCCGTGGGACCGCGAGGCGCGTGGGACGCTCAGCGGGAGGGTGCTCGGCGGGGGGAGGGCTCGCCCACGATCCGGTGGACCGCGCGCACCCACGAGGCGCGCTCCTCCTCGGTGATCCCCTCGTCGCGGAAGCGGTAGTCGTGCTTGCGGATCAGCTCGGCGAGCTCGGTGCGGAGCTCGGCCGCCCCGTGGAGGTAGGCCTCGGCGAGGCGCGCCCGCTCGGCCTCGTCCCGGTGCAGGCGCATCCCGAGGCTCACGTGGGGCAGGCACAACCCCCGTCCCGGCTCGCGGATCGCGCGGTACGGGTCGGAGCCCTCCTCGGCCGCGGCGAGGACGGCGAGCGCGTTCGCCGCCGCCTGGTCGGCGCCCTCGCACGCGGTGCATCGGGGGACCGAGCGCGGGGGCGAGCCGCGCTGGCGCCGGCGCGGCGCGACCGCCGCCCGGACCTCCTCGGCCGTGTGCCGGAGGGTGTCCTCGTAGATGATCGCCATGCCGAGCGAGGCCCCCTGGGCGGAGGCCACCGAGAGCGCCATCAGGGCGTGGGTCCGGCAGAAGCCGTGGTTGGCGCGCAGGCGGGCGCGGGTCTCGGGGTCGTTCACGAACTCCCACAGGAGCGCGTCAAGGTACCGCCATGCGGCGCGGTTCGCCGCTTGACACGCGGGGCAGCCGGGGCGTCGCAGGTCGGCGAGGAGGTCGTGGTACCCGACCCGGTCGCGGAGCTCGAGGGGTCGGCGCTTCATCGCCGGTCCCCTCGCAGCGCGGCGCGGGTGAGGAGCGGGCCCTGCTCGGCGAGGCGCTGGGCGACGGGGTGGTCGGGGTCGACGCGCGCGAGCGCCCGGGCCGCGGCGGCCTGCAGGTACGGATCGGTCGCATCGGGCGCGAGCTCGGCGAGGTGCGGGATCGCGGCGCGGGAGCGGATGCGCCCGAGGAGCTCGGCGGCGAGCAAGCGACGGTCGGGCAACCGGTGCGAGAGCGCCGCGAGGAGCTTCCGCTCGTAGCTGCGCTCGCGACCGGTGGGAACGCCGCAGGCGGAGCAGCGGGCCGCGTGCGGCGGCACCTCGGCGAAACACTCCAGGCAGAACCAGGTCATCGGTCGGCGCCCCCAGGGTCTCGGGCCGCCAGCGTGAGCGCGCCGTCCTCGAACCGGAGCTCGGTGACGGAGCCGGTCGCGACCGGCAGCTCCCACACGGCGGGGCCGCGCACCCCGGCGAGGTGCGCGATCGCGAGCCGGATCGGGATCTCGTGCGAGACGGCCGCGCAGGCGCCGCCGGGATGCCGCGCGCCGATGCGCTGCAGGGCCGCCAGGACCCGCCGCTCGACCTCGGCCAGGCGCTCGCCCCCGGGGGCCTCCGCCGCGCGCGGATCGGCCCGGAAGCGCTCGAAGGCCGCGGCGTCCAGGGCCGCGGCCTCCTCGGGGGTCAGCCCCTCCCACCGACCGTGGTCGAGGTCGATGAGGTCGGGCTCGACGACGACGGGGGCGCCCGAGGGGGCGGCGACGGCCTCGGCCGTCTGTCGCGTCCGACGGAGCGGGCTGGTGTAGACGGCGGCGAGCGGGATCCCGGCCAGGCGCCGGCCCGCCCCGGCCGCGTCGGCGAGGCCCTGCTCGTCGAGGGGGACGTCGCGCCGACCGCGGAAGCGCCCCTGCGCGTTCAGGGCGGTGCGGCCGTGGCGGACCAGGAAGATCCTCGTGCTCATCCGCGCCTCCGGAAGAACTCGATCGCCGCGCGCCGACGGTCCTCGTCCCGCTCGAGGCGCGGCGGCCGGTAGGTGTCCACCGCGAGCGTATCGGGCCGGTCGACCTGGGGCTCCACGTTCGCGGGATCCCCGCCGGCGGCGCGCAGGCGGCCCTCGAGCTCGATGATCCTGGCCCGGAGGGCCCGCGCCCGCTCCTTCAGCGGGGGGACGACGTCCCGCTGCAGCCGCAGGTCGCGCTCGTAGCTCTCCCGCTCCCGGACCTCGGCCTCCCCGAGGCGGCGGCGCTCGTGCACGAGGCGTTGCCCGAGGAGGATCACGGCCGCGGCCCGTTCGGCGACGTCCCGGCGCAGCGCGGGCGGATCCTCGCGTGCGGCGAGCGTCCGGCCGCGCGCGAGCGCGAGCGCCGCGAGCTCGGCGTCGTCCGCGCTCGGGAAGGCCTCACGGAGCGCCTCCCAGAGGACCGCGGGCACCTCCACGCGGGCGCTCACGCCCTCCCCCCGGTGAGCGCCTCGAGCGCCGCCACCCGCCGCTCGAAGAGCCGGATCTCGCGCTGCAGGCGCGGCACGAGCCAGCGCTCGGTCATCGCGATCTCGCGCCCGCGCATCCGCGCGGCTCGCTCGAGCTCCTCCGCCCGCCGGGCCCGCTCGTGGATCTCGGAGCGGGAGACCGGCTCGGCGCCCAGGACCGCCCGCAGCGCCCGCCGCAGCTCCTCGTCGGCCGCAGCGGTGCGCTCCGCGAGGAGGTCGACGGCGCCCGAGAGCAGCAGGTAGGCGGTCTCGGGAGCGTCAGCCGTCTCCACGGGCACCGGGAGGGTGGGGACCTCGTCCGGGTCCCGGGTCAGGACCTCGGCGACGGCGAGGAATCGCTCGGCGGTCATCCGGTCCCCTCCGCGAGCCCGCTGAGTCGGCGGGCGAGCCCGTCCAGGCGCTCGCGCGCGGCCCGTGTCCCGGCGTCGACCGCTCCGCGGCCGTCCGTGTGCTCCAGCCTGCTCTGCTCCAGGCGCTGGGCGAGGTCGTAGCGGAGGCGTCCGCAGTGCTTGTCCACGGCCTCGCGGATGTGCTCGTCCATGTCCCGAAGGACCAGCCGGCGTGCGGTCTCGGTGGGCAGGAAGCGTCGGACGTCGGGGAGGATCGAGTCGATGATCGTGGGGATCTCGAAGAAGGAGTACGAGAACCGGGAGTCGGCGGCCAGGCTCACGTCCGTCGGGGGTGCCACGAGGTCGATGCCGAGGATCCCGCCGACGAGCCCGGTGGTCTCGGCGACGAGGGCCTGGGCGCGCTCGACGAACCGCGCGGTCGTGGCGCGGAAGCGATCCGCGAGCGCGCGCTCCTGCGCCAGCCGCCAGCCGTCGATCTCCTCGCGGAGGATCCGCTCGGTGAGGTCGCGGAGACCTCACGCGAGGGGCGGCCGGGGTGCCGCTCGAGCTCCCGACGCACCTCGGCCCGCAGGCGGTCCTCGGTCCGCCGCCGCAGGCGCTCGAGCTCCTCCTGGAGGCCCGCGATCACGCGGCGCGTCTCGGCCTCGAGCAGCGGGCGGAGGTCGCCGCGGGCCAGGCGGACCCGCTCGGAGACCTCCTCCATGCGCCGGCGGGCCTCGGCTCGTTCGGCGGCCGAGAGCGCGAGCGCGCGCTCCTCGATGTCGATGGCGTTGCGCTCGTCGGCGCAGAGCGCGAGCGCGCGCCGGGCGACCGAACGCAGGATCGTCGCCCCCTTCTCCCGGAGGAGGAAGGCGCGGAGGTCCCGCTCGAAGGCCTCGAAGCCCGAGGCGGCGAGCGCCGCCGGATCGCCCGCGGCCTTGGCCTCCAACGCGAGCCGGGCCTGATCGGGTAGACGCGGACGGGGCGCCCCACGGCCTCCGCGAGCACGCTCTCGGTGAAGGCGATCGCCTCCGCGAGGTCGGCCTCGGCGAGGTAGTCGATCTTGTTCAGCACGAAGAACACGCGCCCGGCGTGCTCGCGGACCTCCCGGAGGAAGTCGAGCTCGGACCCTGAGACCGGCGGATCCACCGAGGTGAGGAAGAACGCGACGTCGGCCTCGGGCCGAACCGACGGGCCGCGTCGGTGTTGTGGCGGTAGACGCTCCCCCCGGGGGTGTCCACGAGGAAGACGCCGTCGCGGAGGTCCTCGGCGGGGTTAGGACAGGAGCGCGCGCTCGACGCGGAGGTGGTTCCCGGGGTTCTCCCGCTCGGTGATGTAGCGCGGAAGCTCATCGGGCCGGACGGTGCGCACGCGGCCGTCGGACAAGCGCACCTCGGCGCGGGGCTCGGGGCCCCAGGTCACCGCCGTCACGATCGAGGTGAGGGGGATCGCGGCCGTCGGGAGGACGGGGGCACCGAGCAGCGCGTTCACGAAGGTGGTCTTGCCGCGCTTGAACTCGCCGACGACGACCGCGTGGAAGCGGTTCTCGCGGAGCTTCGCGTCGAGCCCGGCGACCGCGCCGGCCAGGCGCCCGCCGTCGCGCTCCCGGGCGAAGTCGCCCAGCTCTCCGAGCAGCGATCGCAGCCGCTCGCGCTCCTCGGCGAAGGTCCCTTGGATCGTCGCTCCCACCGTGGCTCCCACGCGTCGCCGGTAGGAGCCATCAGCTCGGTGAGCGGTTCCGGGCGGGCCCCATCGCCCATCGGAAGTATAGGGGGCCGGCAGGCTCGGTCAGGTCGTCGGCGGCGAGCCCCGGTAGGTGATGATGTGCGCCTCCTCGACCGTCACCAGCCCGTCCCCGACCATCTCGTCGAGGATCGGGAGGAGCTGGTCGATCCGCTCCTCGGTGTCCACCACCTCGATCACGATCGGGAGATCCTCCGAGAGCCGCAGGATCCGGGTGGTGTGCAGGCGGGAGCTCGCGCCGTAGCCCTCGATGCCGCGGATCACGGTGGCGCCGGCGAGGTGCTCCTCGCGGATGCGCTCCACGATGGCCTGGTACAGGGGCTTGCCGTGGTAGGTGTCGCTCTCGCCGATGAACACCCGGACCAGCTTGCCCTCGCCCTCGAGCTTCACGTCGCCACCTCCCAGCCGGCTGCGCGGCCATGGTACGCCGCAGCCGTCCCCGAGGCCGTCCCCTAGCATGGGGCCTCGTGTCCGGACGGAGACGGCTCGGGGTGGTCGCGGCGGTGGCGCTCGGCGGGGCGATCGGGACGCTCGGGCGGTACGCGCTCGAGCTCCGGCTCGCGCCCGCCGATCCGGCCGTGCTCCCGGTGGTCACCCTCGGCATCAACCTCGCGGGTGCGTTGCTGCTCGGGGCCCTGATGACGCTGATCCTCGAGGTCTGGCCGCCCACCCGGCTGGCGAGACCGTTCCTCGCGATCGGCCTCATCGGCGCGTTCACGACGATGTCGAGCTTCGCCCTGGAGACCGTCCGGATGCTGGGGGCCGGTGCGGTGCTCGGGGCGTTCGTCTACGTCGGCCTCTCCCTCGAGGGCTCACCGCGGTGCTGCTCGGGGCGGTCGTGGCCCGGTTCGTGACGGCGCCCCGTCGCCGGGGACCCCGATGATGCTTGCGCTCGGTGTCGCGGTCGCCGGGGGAGCCGGCGCCGTGTGCCGCTACCTCCAGGACGGCGCGGTCCAGGAGCGATGGCGCGGGCCGTTCCCCGCGGGCACGTTCGCGGTGAACGTCTCCGGGGCGCTCGTCCTCGGCCTGGTCGCCGGGGCCCTTGGGTCGCGGCCGGGGCTCGCCTGGGTGAGGACGGTCCTGGGTGTGGGGTTCGCGGGCGGGTTCACCACCTTCGCCACGCTGATGTTCGAGACGGCGGCGCTCCTGCGGGACGGGGCGTGGGCGTACGGCCTCGGCAGCGCCGCCGCCAACGTCCTGGGCTCGCTGCTCGCGGTCGCCCTCGGCCTCGCGCTCGGGCGCGCGCTGTGAGGGAAGCCGCAGGTCGCGGCACGGCCGTTCACCTATACTGCTCCGGGTCCGCGCCCGAGCTCACCGCGGCTCGGCCCGTTCCCCTGAACGCTCGACCGAGGAGGTTCCAACGTTGTTCGGGATCCTGGCTCAGGAGGGCGGTCCGATCCGGGCCGTCTTCGGCGCCTTCGAGGACAGGGCGCTGTGGGTGGTGCTCGTGATCGCGCTGCTCGCGCTCGCCTTCGCCTACTACCTCGTGCGGGAGGTGCTCGCCGCTCCCGAGGGGACGCCGAAGATGCGGGAGATCGCCGCGGCGATCCAGCTCGGCGCGAGGGCGTACCTCAACCGGCAGTTCCGGACGCTCGGGATCTTCCTCGGCCTGCTCACCGTGGTGCTGTTCTTCGCCCTGCCGGTGCCGAAGGACGCGTCGCACGGCGACCTGTTCATCCGGATCGGGCGCTCCCTCGCCTTCATCCTCGGCGCGGGGTTCTCGGCCGTGACGGGGTACACCGGGATGTGGCTCGCCGTCCGGGCGAACGTACGCACGGCCAACGCGGCCCGCGAGAGCGGGCTGCGTCGGGCCCTGAAGATCGCGTTCCGTGCCGGCGGCGTCGCCGGCATGTTCACGGTGGGGCTCGGGCTGCTCGGCGCCACCGTGATCCTCCTCGTCTACAAGGCCGACGCCACGAGCGTGCTGGTCGGGTTCGGGTTCGGCGGCGCGCTCCTCGCCATGTTCATGCGGGTGGGCGGCGGCATCTACACGAAGGCCGCGGACGTGGGCGCGGACCTCGTCGGCAAGGTGGAGCAGGGGATCCCCGAGGACGACCCCCGCAACGCGGCCACGATCGCCGACAACGTCGGCGACAACGTGGGGGACTGCGCCGGGATGGCGGCCGACCTGTTCGAGTCCTACGAGGTCACGCTCGTCGCCTCGCTCATCCTCGGCGCGGCGGCGTTCGCCGGCTCCGAGGTCGGCGCGATCGCCGGCGTGATGTTCCCGCTGTTCGTCCGGGCCGTCGGCGTGATCACCTCGATCATCGGCATCGTGTCGGTCACCCCGCGCAGCGACGACGAGCACGGGATGAAGGCGATCAACCGCGGGTTCTTCATCTCGGCCGCGATCTCGGCCGCGGCGGTGTTCGTGATCGCCGGCATCTACATGAAGGACCTGCGGCCGGGGGTCGCCGTGCTGTTCGGCCTCATCCTCGCGAGCGTGATCCAGATCCTCACGCAGTACTTCACCGACACCAAGTACAAGCCGGTCCGCGAGATCGCCGAGGCCACGCAGACCGGGCCGGCGACGACGATCCTCTCCGGCTTCGCCGTGGGCCTGGAGTCGACGGTCTGGGCGATCCTCGTGATCGCCGCAGCCGTCGCCGGCGCCTTCCTCCTCGGCGACACCACCGCCGAGGCGCTCTACTTCATCTCGCTCACCGGGATGGGGATGCTCACGACGGTCGGCGTGATCGTCTCGATGGACACCTACGGCCCGGTCTCGGACAACGCCCAGGGGATCGCCGAGATGTCGGGCGAGTTCGAGGGGCGCCCCGCGCAGGTCCTCGGGAGCCTGGACGCCGTCGGGAACTCCACGAAGGCCATCACCAAGGGCATGGCGATCGCCACCGCGGTCATCGCGGCGACCTCGCTGTTCGGCTCCTTCGAGGAGGCGTTGAAGGAGGCCGGGTTCGAGTTCCTCGGCATCCGCGTGGACCGGCCGGAGGTGCTGATCGGCCTGCTGGTCGGCGGGGCGGTGGCCTTCCTGTTCTCTTCGCTCGCGATCCGGGCGGTCGGCCGCGCGGCGGCGCAGGTCGTGGTCGAGGTGCGGAACCAGTTCCGCGAGCACCCGGGGATCATGACCTTCGAGGAGAAGCCGGACTACGCGCGCGTCGTGGACATCTGCACGAAGACCTCGCTGCGCGAGCTCATGACGCCGGGCCTGCTCGCCGTCCTCTCGCCGGTCTTCGTGGGGTTCGCCTTCGGCGCTGAGGCGCTCGGGGCCTTCCTCGCCGGGGCCATCCTGACCGGGCAGCTGCTCGCGGTCATGCTCGCGAACTCCGGCGGCGCGTGGGACAACGCGAAGAAGTACATCGAGGAGGGCCACTACGGGGGCAAGGGGTCGGACCAGCACAAGGCGGCGGTGATCGGCGACACGGTCGGGGACCCATTCAAGGACACCGCGGGGCCGGCCCTGAACCCGCTCATCAAGGTGATGAACCTCGTCTCGCTGCTCATCGCGGCGCTCGTGGTGGACTGGAGCGACCAGACCGGGGTGCGGATCGTCGTGGGCGCCCTCGCGGCGGCCGTCATCGCCGCGGCCGTGTGGATCTCGAAGTCCCGCAAGCGCGAGTCCATGGTGGAGGAGCTCGAGCGCGAGATCGCGACGGCGCGGTAGCCTCGCAGCCGGCATGGGGGTCCTCGAGGGGGTCCGTCGCTTCCTCCACCGGATCGCGGAGAGCGACGAGGAGCGGCTGCGGGAGGAGATCCTCGCCTGGGCCTCGAAGGTCCCGGGGGCGGTGCGGATCGCCGATGCGCCGATGCGCACGCGGGTGCGGCTGGCCGGGGTGGTGAAGCGGATCACGGTCCACCCCGAGCACGGCCTCGAGGCGCTGGAGGCCGTGCTCACCGACGGCAGCGGGGAGGTCTCGGTCCTGTGGATGGGTCGACGCACGATCCCCGGCCTCACCCTCGGCGCCCGGCTCGTCGTGGAGGGCGTGATCGGGGAGCACCGGCACGGCCGGCGGATGGTGAATCCGGGCTTCGAGTTCAGCCCCTGAGCCGTCTCGGAGCGAGCCTCGACCGTGGCCTCGACCGGAACCTCGGGGGACTAGTCAAGTCTGACTAGTCCCGTGCCGATACGTTCGGCATGAACAAGCTCATCAGAACCCTCATCACGGCGCTGGCGGCGGTCGTCGTCGCCGGCACGGTCGCCTCGGCGGCCCCCTCGTTCCGCTCCGCGTTCGACGTGGACCCGGCGACCGAGGAGGTCTCCCCCTCCCCGGAGGTCTCCCCCGCTCCGGAGCCGAGCGAGTCCCCCGAGCCGACCGAGTCCCCCGAGGCGGAGCCGACCGAGGCGCCCTCGCCCGAGCCCAGCGAGACCTCCTCCCCCGAGACCCCCGAGGGCGATGACGTCGAGGGCGACCCGGCGGCTCCGGACTTCTCGGCCTGCGTCGGGCTCACCGGGCTCGAGAACGCGATCTGCCGCCACGAGGCGCTGCTCGCCCTGCAGCCGGAGAACCCGGGGCTCGCGAACGCCCTCGAGCACCTCATCGTGAACCTCGCCAAGCACGGAGACGAGGGCACGACCGAGGAGGGCGCGACGGAGGACGGCGCGACCGAGGACGGCGCGACCGAGGACGGCGCGACCGAGGACGGCGCGACCGAGGACGGCG
>CAZXJB010000004.1:39697-39783 GCA_964640965.1 uncultured Actinomycetes bacterium
CGACCGAGGACGGTTCGACCGACGGGGAGGCTCAGGCCTCGACCACCTCGTCCGCGTGCCCGGGCAAGAGCTGCGAGTCCCACGGC
>CAZXJB010000005.1:0-39761 GCA_964640965.1 uncultured Actinomycetes bacterium
GTGAGGTATGGCAGGGATCGCTGAGCGGCCGGAGCGGGAGATGGTGCGGCGGGCCTTCGTGCCCGCCGCGCTCGCGGTCCCCGTCGCGCTCGCGCTCGGCTGGGCGATCGCTGGGGCGGGCGCCGGGGCGTCGGCCGCGATCGGCGTGGCGCTCGTGTACGCGAACTTCGCCGCGCACGGGCTCTCGCTCGCGTGGGCGTCCCGCATCTCGCTCACCGTGCTCCACGCCACGGCGCTGTTCGGTCCGGTCCTGCGGCTCGGGGTGCTCGTGGGGCTGATGTTCGCGCTCGATCGGCTCGCGTGGTTCTCGCCGCTCGCCTTCGGGCTGGCGGTCGTACCCGGGACGATGCTGCTCCTCGTCTACGAGGCGCGGCTGTCGATGCGCGGCGTGGGCGGCGCGCTGCAGATCCCCGCCGATCCGGCGGCGGTCCGCAGCGCGGAGGCGCTCGCCGCGCGGGAGGCTCGCTGATGCTCGCTGCGCTCCTCGGTCTGTCCAGGCCGCCGGAGGGGTTCGAGGCCCCCGGCACGGAGATCTTCGACTACACGAAGACCTGCCTGATCGGCGGCGGCCCGCTCTGCGTCACCCGCGTGACCTTCTGGATGCTGATGTCCGCGGTCGTCATCGTGGCGGTGTTCGTCGTAGCCTTCCGCAGGCCGAGCATCGTCCCCCGCGGGCTGCAGAACGTCGTCGAGGCGCTCGTCGAGTTCATCCGCAACGGCATCGTCATGGAGGTGATGGGGCACGAGGGGCTGCCCTTCCTCCCGTTCCTCACCTCGCTCTTCGTGTTCATCTGGCTCAACAACCTGTACGGGATCATCCCCTTCATCAACTTCCCGACCACCTCGCGGATGGCGATCCCGATGCTGCTCGCGATCCTCGTCTGGTTCGTGTTCAACATCGTGGGCATCGTGAAGCAGGGTGGGCTGCGGTACCTGAAGAACACGCTGTTCGTGCCGGGCGTGCCGCCCGCGCTCTACATCCTCGTGACGCCGATCGAGTTCGTCACGGTGTTCCTGGTGCGGCCGCTCACGCTGGCCGTCCGTCTCACCGCCAACATGATCGCCGGTCACCTCATGCTCGCGATCTTCTTCGTCGGGACCTGGTACCTGCAGTGGAAGCTCATGACGATCCCGTTCGCGGCGATGTCGTTCGCGCTCGGGACGTTCATCACGGCCTTCGAGGTCCTCGTCGGCATCCTGCAGGCCTACATCTTCACCATCCTGACCGCCGTGTACATCGCCGGGGCCATCCACCCCGAGCACTAGGAGGAGGAACGGGAATGACGCATCTGGTCGGTCTCCTCGCCCAGGTCCAGGGCGACGTCGGCGCGATCGGCAGGGGGCTCGTGTACGGCCTCGCCGCCATCGGCCCCGGCATCGGCATCGGGTTCCTCGTCGGCAAGTCCGTCGAAGCCATGGCGCGGCAGCCGGAGGCGGCCGGCATGGTCCGGACCACGATGTTCCTGGGGATCGCGTTCGTGGAGGCGCTGGCGCTGTTCGGCTTCGTGCTCTCCTTCATCGTCTAGGAGGGAGCTCGGATGCTGCAGCTCATCGTCATCGCCGCGGAGGAGAAGAACCCGATCCTCCCGGACATCGCGGAGCTGATCTACGGGGGCCTCGCCTTCGTGATCGTCTTCGCGGTGCTCGCGAAGTACGCGTTCCCCGCGCTCGGGAAGATGCTCCAGGAGCGCACGGCGAAGATCCAGGGCGACCTGGAGGGGGCCGAGCGCGCCCGGGTCGCCGCCGAGCAGGAGCTCGCCGAGTACCGGCGGCAGCTCGCGGGGGCGCGGGAGGAGGCTTCGCGGATCATCGAGGAGGCCCGCCGCACGGCCGAGCAGCTCCGGCGGGACCTGCAGGCCCGGGCGGAGCAGGAGGCACAGGGGATCGTGGCTCGCGCTCAGGAGGAGATCCGCGCCGAGCGCGACCGCGTCTTCCAGGAGCTCCGCGCGCAGGTCGGGGTCATCGCGGTCGAGCTCGCGGGTCGGGTCGTGGGCCGTTCGCTCGACCCGGAGGCCCACCAGCGCCTGATCGAGGAATACCTCGACCAGGTCGCGGCCTCCGGCAATGGGAAGCGGGGCTGATCCGTGGTCGACCGGGACGCGCTGATCCGCGGCTACGCCGAGGCCCTGTTCGAGGTCGCCGAGGCCGAGGGCGAGCTCCGCATCGTCGAGGACGAGCTCTACGCCTTCGGCAAGGCGCTCGAGAGCCACGGCGAGATCCGCGAGGCCCTGCACGACCCGGCGCTCCCCGCCGAGAACAAGAAGGGGCTGATCCGGGACCTGCTCGGGACGCGCGCGAACCCCAACACCCTGAACGCGCTCTCGTTCCTCATCGACCAGGGGCGGGGGCGCGACATCGAGGCGATCGTCGAGGCCTTCGCCCGTGTGGCGGCCGAGCGCCGGGCGCGGCAGCTCGCCGAGGTGCGCAGCGCGGTTCCGCTCGACGAGGCGCAGCGGCGACGGCTCGCCGAGGCCCTGTCCCGAGCGACCGGCCGCGCGGTCGAGGTGAAGGTCGTCGTCGATCCGAGCCTGATCGGCGGCATCGTGGCGAAGGTCGGGGACGAGATCTTCGACGGCAGCGTTCGCAGCCGTCTCGTCGAGGCCCGGGAGCGGCTCACCCGTTCCGCATGAGCGACCAGGAAGGTGCTGAGAGATGACGCTGACGTTCGATCCCCAGGCCATCGCGGAGGCGCTCCGCCGCAACGTCGAGTCCTGGACGCCCTCCGTCGAGCGTGAGGAGGTCGGCCGGGTCGTCGAGGCCGGCGACGGCATCGCCCGGGTGAAGGGTCTGCCGAGGGCGATGGCGAACGAGCTCCTCGAGTTCCCCGGTGGGGTGCTCGGCCTCGCCTTCAACCTGGACATCGACGAGATCGGCTGCATCATCCTCGGGGAGTCCGAGCACATCGAGGAGGGCGACCTCGTCAAGCAGACCGGGAAGATCCTGTCGGTGCCGGTCGGCGACGGGTTCCTCGGCCGCGTGATCGACCCGCTCGGGAACCCGCTCGACGGCAAGGGGCCGATCCAGGCCGAGGGGCGCCGGAACCTCGAGGTCCAGGCCCCGAACGTGATCGACCGCCAGCCGGTGAAGGAGCCGCTGCAGACCGGGATCACCGCGATCGACGCGATGACCCCGATCGGGCGGGGCCAGCGCGAGCTCATCATCGGCGACCGCCAGACCGGCAAGACGGCGATCGCGGTCGACACGATCATCGCGCAGCGGGAGAACTGGCTGAGCGGGGATCCGAAGAAGCAGGTCCGGTGCATCTACGTGGCCGTGGGGCAGAAGGCCTCGACGGTCGCCGAGGTCGTCGAGACGCTCCGCGAGCACGGCGCGCTCGACTACACGGTCGTCATCAACGCCTCGGCGTCGGACCCCGCGCCGTTCCGGTACATCGCGCCGTACGCGGGCGCCGCGCTCGGCGCGCACTGGATGTACAAGGGCTACCACGCCCTCGCCGTCTACGACGATCTCTCGAAGCAGGCCACGGCCTACCGGACGCTCTCCCTCCTGCTGCGCCGTCCGCCGGGCCGCGAGGCCTACCCCGGGGACGTCTTCTACCTCCACTCGCGCCTGCTCGAGCGGGCCGCGAAGCTGTCGGATCGGCTGGGCGGCGGCTCGCTCACGGCGCTGCCGATCATCGAGACCAAGGGCGGGGACGTGTCGGCCTACATCCCGACGAACGTGATCTCGATCACCGACGGCCAGATCTACCTCGAGCCCGACCTGTTCTTCGCCGGCGTCCGACCGGCGATCAACGTCGGGATCTCGGTCTCGCGGGTGGGCGGCAACGCGCAGATCAAGGCGATGAAGAAGATCGCGGGGCGCCTGCGGATCGACCTCGCGCAGTACCGGGCGCTCGAGGCGTTCGCGCAGTTCGGCTCCGAGCTCGACAAGGCCTCGCAGCAGCAGCTCGCGCGCGGCGCCCGGGTCGTCGAGGTGCTCAAGCAGCCGCAGTACCGGCCGGTGCCGGTCGATCGGCAGGTCGTCTACATCTGGGTCGCGACCGGCGGGTACCTCGACGACCTCCCGGTCCAGGACGCGAAGCGCTTCGTCGAGGGCTTCGCCGAGTACCTGGACACGCACGCGCCCGAGGTGCTCGGTGCGATCCGCGACACCGGCGATCTCTCCGAAGAGACCGAGGTGGCACTGAAGCAGGCGGTCGAGTCCTACCGGGCGATGTACGTCCCGAGCGAGGCCGCGCCCGGCTCGGAGGCGGCCGCGGGGGAGGGCGCTCGGCCCGACGAGCTGAAGCGGGATGTCGGCTGGGAGCGCATGTCCTCCGTCGAGGAGGTGCCGCCGCCCCCGCCGACGCCGGAGGAGCTCCGGCGCGAGTACGAGGAGAAGGCGGGCCCGCTCGGCGAGGCGGGCGCTCCGCCCCCGTAACCGATGGGTGCCAAGCTCCGCGTCGTCCGTCGACGGATCCGCTCGGTCCAGTCGACGATGAAGATCACCCGCGCGATGGAGCTCATCGCGGCCTCCCGCATCCTCAAGGCCCAGCAGCGGGTCGAGGCCGCGCGGCCGTACGCGGAGCTCCTGACGCGCGCGATGGAGGACGTCGCCAGGCAGACCGGCGCCCTCGTCCACCCGCTGCTCGAGGAGCGGCCGGAGCCCGAGCGCGTGGGCGTGCTCGTCATGACCTCCGACCGCGGCCTCGCCGGCGCGTACAACGCGAACGTCCTGCGCCTGGCGGAGGATCTCATGGACTCGGTGCGGGCCCGGGGCTGCGAGCCCATCCTGTACGTGACGGGCAAGAAGGGCATCTCGTACTTCCGCTTCCGGGGGGTGCCCAGGGAGGCGGAGTGGTCGGGGTTCAGCGAGGTGCCGCCCTTCTCCGCGGCCGTGCGGATCGGTCGGCGCCTGCTCGAGGACTTCGCCTCGGGGCGGATCGACGAGCAGCACGTCGTCTACACCGACTTCCGCTCGGCCTTCACGCAGCGGGCCACGAGCAAGCGGTTCCTGCCGGTCTCCCCGCACGAGGTGCGGGACGTGCGGGGCCGGCCGCACCCCGAGTACATCTTCGAGCCCGGGCCGGCGGAGATCCTCGACGAGCTGCTGCCGCAGTACGTCATCACGAAGGTGTACGCGGCCCTGCTCGAGTCGGCGGCCTCGGAGAACGCCGCGAGGCGGCGGGCGATGAAGGCCGCCACCGACAACGCGGAGGAGCTGGTCAAGGTGCTCACGCGCCAGGCGAACCGGGCGCGTCAGGATGAGATCACGACCGAGATCATGGAGATCGTCGGCGGAGCGGAGGCGCTCGCGTCGGCGGCGGAGGAGTAGCGATGGCCGAGGAGAAGAAGGCGACGGGCCGTGTGGTCCGGGTGATCGGACCGGTGGTGGACGTGGAGTTCCCGCCGGCGGAGCTGCCGGAGATCAACACGGCGCTCACGGTGGACGTGACGCTCGAGGGCGAGACGCGCACGATCACGTGCGAGGTCGCGCAGCACATCGGCGACTCGACGGTCCGGACGATCGCGCTGCGTCCGACGGACGGCCTCGTCCGCGGGACGCCGGTCGTGAACACCGGCGAGCCGATCAAGGTGCCGGTGGGCGAGGGGGTGCTCGGGCACGTCTACAACGTGATCGGGGGGCCCCTCGACACCACCCCCGACCAGATCCACCCCAGCGACTGGTGGCCGATCCACCGCCCGCCGCCCCCCTTCGAGGAGCTCGAGCCGAAGTCGGTGATGCTCGAGACCGGCATCAAGGTCATCGACCTGCTCGAGCCCTACGTCCAGGGGGGCAAGATCGGGATGTTCGGGGGCGCCGGCGTCGGCAAGACGGTCATCATCCAGGAGATGATCCGCCGGCAGGCCGAGCAGCACGGCGGGGTGTCGGTCTTCGCGGGCGTGGGCGAGCGCACCCGCGAGGGCAACGACCTGTTCATCGAGATGACCGGGTCCGGCGTGATCACGAAGACCGCGCTCGTGTTCGGCCAGATGGACGAGCCGCCGGGCGTGCGGCTGCGGGTCGCGCTCTCGGCCCTGACGATGGCCGAGTACTTCCGGGACGTTGAGCGCAAGGACGTGCTGCTGTTCATCGACAACATCTTCCGGTTCACGCAGGCGGGCTCCGAGGTCTCGACGCTCCTCGGCCGGATGCCCTCGGCGGTGGGCTACCAGCCCACGCTCGCCGAGGAGATGGGCGAGCTGCAGGAGCGGATCACCTCGACGAAGGGCCGCTCGATCACCTCGCTGCAGGCGATCTACGTCCCGGCCGACGACATCACCGACCCGGCGCCGCACACGGCGTTCGCGCACCTGGACGCGACGACGGTGCTCTCGCGCGACATCGCGGCCCTCGGGATCTACCCGGCCGTGGACCCGCTGGACTCGACGAGCCGGATCCTCGACCCCCGCTACGTGGGCGAGGAGCACTACCGGGTGGCGCGCCGGGTGCAGGAGATCCTGCAGCGCTACAAGGACCTGCAGGACATCATCGCGATCCTCGGGGTGGACGAGCTGTCGGAGGAGGACAAGGTCATCGTCGCCCGGGCGCGGCGGATCCAGCGGTTCCTCTCGCAGCCGTTCTTCGTCGCCGAGCAGTTCACCGGCATCCCCGGCAAGTACGTGCCGATCGACGAGACGATCGCCTCGTTCAAGGCGATCTGCGAGGGCGAGTACGACGACCTGCCGGAGCAGGCGTTCCTGCTCGTCGGGGGCATCGACGAGGTCGTCGAGAACGCGAAGCGGATGGAGAGGGCCGCCTAGCCGTGGAGGTCCACGTCGTCACGCCCGAGCGCGAGGTCTGGACCGGCGAGGCTCGGATGGTGATCGCGCGCGGCGTCGAGGGCGAGGTCGGGATCCTCACCGGCCACGCGCCGATGCTCATCCGCCTGAGGATCGGCGCGCTGCGGATCCAGCGCGACGGCGAGGACGTCCTGTCGGTCGTGGACGGCGGGTTCCTGCACGTGACGAGCTCGGAGGGGAGGACGCGGGTCGACGTGCTCGCGCCCTCCGCCGCCCTCGCCACCGAGATCGACCTCGAGCGGGAGCGCCGGCGCGTGGCGGAGCTCGAGGCGCGGACCGTCGAGAAGGATGATGTGGAGGCCCAGACGGAGCTCGCGAAGGCGCTCGCGCGCGTGAACCTGCGCGCGTAGGGCGCGCTCGCGCCGTACCATCGTGCCAGCCATGGACAGGTTGCTCGTTACCGGCGGGGTACCGCTGCGGGGCAGCGTCCGGATCTCCGGCGCGAAGAACTCCGCCCTGAAGCTCCAGGCGGCCGCGCTCCTGGCCGAGGGGCGCTCGGTCATCCGCAACGTGCCGAGGATCCAGGACTGCGCCACGATGGCCGAGGTGCTCGAGCATCTCGGCGCGGACGTCGCCTGGGATCAGGACGGCTTCGTGGTCGACACGCGCGGGGTCCGGCCGCTCGAGACCCCCTACGAGCTCGTGAGTCGGATGCGGGCCTCGATCCTCGTGCTCGGCCCCCTCCTCGCGCGGTTCGGCGAGGCCCACGTCGCGATGCCGGGGGGCTGCAACATCGGCTCGCGGAAGATCGACCTGCACCTCCGCGGGCTCGAGCGCATGGGAGCGCGCTTCGAGCAGGAGCACGGGGTGCTGCACGCGCGGGCCGAGCGCCTCCACGGCGCGGTCGTGAGCCTGGACTTCCCGAGCGTCGGGGCGACGGAGAACGTCATGATGGCGGCGGTGGCCGCCCGCGGGACCACGGTCATCGAGAACGCGGCGCGGGAGCCGGAGCTCGCCGACCTCGCCGCGTTCCTGTCCGCCATGGGGGCTCGCATCGACGGCGTCGGCACCCCGACGATCGAGATCGAGGGGGTCGACGCGTTCTCCCCGGTCGAGCACCGCACGATCCCCGACCGGATCGAGGCCGGGACGTTCGCGATCGCGGCCTGCGCGACCGGCGGGGAGGTCGTGCTCGAGGGGGCGCGCTCGGACCACCTGGACCTGGTCCTCGCCAAGCTCGCCGAGGCGGGGGCCGACATCCTCACGACGGGCGACGGGGTGGCGGTCTCGATGCGGGGCAGGCCGAGGGCCGTGGACCTCGTCACGCTGCCGTATCCGGGGTTCCCGACCGACCTGCAGCCGCAGATGATGGCGATGCTCGCCGCGGCGGAGGGCACGAGCATCGTGACCGAGAACGTCTTCGAGAGCCGGTTCATGTTCGTGGGCGAGCTGAACCGCATGGGCGCGGACATCCGCACCGAGGGTCACCACGCCGTCATCCGCGGGGTCGAGCGCCTGTCCGCGGCGCCGGTGCGGGCGCTGGACATCCGCGCCGGCGCCGCGATGGTGATCGCCGCGCTCTCGGCCGACGGCGTGACCGTGGTCGAGGACCTGTACCACGTCGACCGCGGCTACGAGGACCTCGAGGACAAGCTGTCCGCGCTCGGGGCGCTCGTGCGGCGGGAGCGCGCGCTCGCGGCGGTCCGGCCGTGAGCGATCCGTGAGCGGAGCACCGATCCCGCCCCGTCCGGACCGGCCCTCGGGCGGCGTGCTCGTGCACGGCCTGGACGAGCGCCCCTCCGCGACGTGGCGATGGTGGGAGGCACTGGCCGTGTACGTCGGGGCGTTCCTCGTCGGCGGCGGTGCCTCGGTGCCGGTGTTCCGCGTGGTGGGTCCCGAGGGCCTCGCGGCCGTGGTTGCGAGCATGGTCGCTTCGCTCGTCGAGCTGGGGCTCGTCGTGCTCTGGCTGCGGACCCTGCATCCGACGTGGACGGGCGCCGTGGGCTTGCCGCGGCCCCCGTGGCTCGACGTCCGGGCAGGCCTCCTGTTCGGCATCGGGCTCTATCCGGTCGTCGTGTTCGTGGTCGGGGCGCTCCTCGTCGTGCTCTTCCGCGTCGTGACCGGCGAGCCGGTCCAGGCCCCGGAGCAGCTGCCCTCGGACCTCGGCCCCGGGGGGATCGCGGTGGCCGTGCTCTACGCCGTGGTCGTGGCGCCGGTCTCCGAGGAGCTGTTCTTCCGCGGGGTGCTCTTCCGCTCGATCCGCGACCGTCGGGGGTTCTGGCCGGGCGCCCTCGCCTCGTCCGTGGCCTTCGGCCTCATCCACTACGTGCCGGCGCCCGCCCTCGATGTGATCCTGCTGATGACCGTGATGATGGTCACGGGGCTCGGGCTGTGCGTCATCTACGAGCGCCGGGGCTCCCTCTGGGCGCCGATGGCGGCCCACGCCACCTTCAACGTGATCGGGCTCGCGCTGATCTACTCGCTGCGGTAGGTGGTGGGACGATGGCGGTCTTCCCGAGCGACGAGTGGCTGGCGATCTACCGGGACCGGATCAACGGCTCGGCGGAGTACCGGGAGGCCGCGGGCACCTGGGAGGGGGCGATCGCGTTCGTGTTCCAGGCCGAGCCCGACCGCGGGATCCCCGAGGACCTCTGGGCGTGGCTCGATCTCTGGCACGGGGAGTGCCGGGAGGCGCGCATGGTGACGCCCGAGGAGGGCGCCCGTGCCCCCTACGTGATCCAGGCGCCGTACACGCGCTGGAAGGAGGTCCTCGCGGGGGATCTCGACCCGGTGAAGGGGATGATGCAGGGCAAGCTGAAGCTCCAGGGCGACCTGCCGACGATCATCCGCTACGTCCGGGCCGCGAACGAGCTCGTCCACCTCACCGCGACCGTCCCGACCGAGTTCCTCGACGAGCCTCCCCCCAGGTAGCCTGGACGGTCGGAGGGAGGCGCGGTGCGGGCGGTCGTCTACGAGGACGTGGGGCGGGTGGTCGTCGCCGACGTGCGCGAGCCCACCCTGCAGGAGCCCGACGACGCGATCGTCCGCGTCCGTCTCGCCGCGATCTGCGGGTCGGACCTGCACTTCCTCCACGGGAAAGCGCCGCTTGCGCCCGGCGAGCAGATCGGGCACGAGGCCGTCGGCGTGGTCGAGGCCGTGGGGCCGGATGTGCGCGCCGTCGGCGTCGGGGACCGGGTCGCGGTCTCCTTCGTGATCGCCTGCGGCGCGTGCTGGTTCTGCCGCGCGGGCCAGACCCAGCTCTGCGAGGGCTTCCGCAACCTGGGCGCGGGGATCTTCGGCGGCGGCCTCGGGGGCGCCCAGGCCGAGCTCGTGCGCGTGCCCCACGCCGACGTGAACCTCCTCCCCCTCCCCGAGGAGCTCGAGGACGAGCGGGCGCTGTTCCTGGGGGACGTGCTCACGACCGGGGTCTACGCGGCCGGCGTGGCCGAGGTCGGGCCCGGGCAGACGGTCGCCGTCGTCGGGGCGGGGCCCGTCGGCTTCTTCGCCGCGCAGGCCGCCCTCGCGCGCGGGGCGGAGGCCGTGCACGTGCTGGACGTGCTGCCGGACCGGCTGGCGCTCGCCGAGCGCGTCGGCGCCGTGCCGGTGGACGTCGGGGCGCGGAACCCGCAGATGGCGCTCGCCGCCGCGACGGGGGACCGGGGCGCGGACGTCGTGATCGAGGCGGTGGGGCACCCGAGCGCGTTCGAGACGGCGCTCGACGTCGTGCGCCGGGGCGGTCGGGTGGCCGTCGTCGGGATGTACGCGGGCGAGCAGGTCCAGGCGCCGCTCGGGGTGTGGTGGGCGCGGGCGCTGGACCTGCGCTTCGCCGGCATCTGTCCCGTGCAGGCGTGGTGGGGACGGGCGATGGAGGACCTGCTCGCCGGGAGGATCGACCCGCTGCCCCTCGTCTCGCACCGACTGCCGCTCGAGCAGGCGCCCCTCGGCTACGAGCTCTTCGCCTCGCGGCGGGCGACGAAGGTGCTCCTCGTGCCGTGAACGTTCGATACCCGGGCGGCGAGCCCGCCGGTCTCGCGGCGCTCGTCGGCGGCCTGCTCGAGGCGAACCTGCGCGCCCATCCGCGCCGCGCCCGGCTCCTCCGGCCGGCCCGCGTGGGGATCTCGGCGCCGGACGCGGGCGCGAGCGTGCTGCTCGTGCTGGACCCGGCCGGTCCGCTCGTCTGCGGTCCCGTCGACGGCCCCGTCGACGTGCACGTGATCGCCGACTCGGCCCGCCTGATCGAGCTCGTCGGGGCCCCGCTCCGTCTCGGGCTGCCCGACCCCCTGCGTCCGCAGGGTCGCCGCGCGCTCGCCGCCATCGCCCGCGGCGAGATCCGCATCCTGGGGCTCCTGCGGCACCCGCTCCTCGTGCGCCGGCTCGCCCGTCTGCTCTCGGTGGCCTGAGCACGTGGACCGGTACCCTTGCGGCGTGGAGCTCGTGCATCGGATCCTCGCGGGGGACCGTCGCGCGATCGCGCGGGCCATCTCGATGGTGGAGGACGGGGACGAGCGCCTGGCCGAGCTCTCGGCCGGCCTGTTCCCGCACACCGGGCGCGCGTACACCGTCGGGCTCACGGGCTCGCCCGGGGTCGGCAAGTCCACGCTCGCCGGCGAGCTCGTCCGCGTCGCCAGGGCGCGGGACCTGCGCGCGGCGGTGCTCGCGATCGACCCGACCTCGCCGTTCACCGGCGGTGCGCTGCTCGGGGATCGGGTCCGGATGCAGGACCACGCGACGGACCCCGGGGTCTTCATCCGCTCGATGGCCACGCGCGGCCACCTCGGCGGGATGGCGCTCGCGACGCCGGAGGCGGTGCGGATCCTCGAGGCGGCCGGGTTCGACCTGGTGATCGTCGAGACCGTGGGGGTGGGGCAGGCCGAGGTCGACGTGGCCTCGGCGACCGACACGACGCTCGTCGTCGTGACCCCGGGGTGGGGCGACGCGATCCAGGTGGCCAAGGCGGGCATCCTGGAGGTCGCCGACGTCTTCGTGGTGAACAAGGCCGACCGCGAGGGGGCGGATGCGGCGGTGCGGGATCTCGAGCAGATGCTGCGGCTCGGGCCCGAGCTCGCCTGGACGCCGCCCGTGGTGAAGACCGCCGCCGCGAGCGGCGACGGGATCGAGGAGCTCTGGGCGGCGATCCAGGCCCACCGAGCCCACCTCGAGGCGAGCGGCGAGCTCGAGCGCGGTCGGCGGCTGCGCCTCGTGCGGGAGATCGAGAGCCTCGCCGTCGAGTCGCTCCGCGCCCGCGTCCGCGCTCTGCTCGACGGCGACGCCGAGCTGATGCACGATGTCACGGCGAGGCACGAGGACCCGTACCGGGCCGCGGCCCGGATCGTCGAGCGGCTCGCGGGAGGCGCGATGTGACCGAGGAGCGCGAGGCGAGATCCCTCTCGGGCCTGCCGCTCCCGGTCGTCGCCGGGCCCGAGGACCTCGCGGGCTTCGACCCGGCCGCCTCGCTCGGCGAGCCCGGCTCGTACCCCTTCACGCGCGGCATCTACCCCACGATGTACCGCGGCCGGCTGTGGACGATGCGGCAGTTCGCCGGCTTCGGGACCGCCCCCCAGACGAACGCGCGGTACCGCTACCTCCTCGAGCAGGGCCAGGGCGGGCTCTCGGTGGCCTTCGACATGCCGACCCTCATGGGCCGGGACTCCGACGACCCCCGGTCCGAGGGCGAGGTCGGTCGGTGCGGGGTCGCCGTGGACTCGCTGGCCGACGTCGAGGACCTGTTCGTCGGCATCCCGCTCGGCGACATCACCACGTCGATGACGATCAGCGGGCCGGCGGCGATCGTCTTCGCGCTGTTCCTCGCCGCGGCCGAGCGGCAGGGCGTGCCCTGGGAGCGGCTGGACGGGACGCTGCAGACCGACATCTTCAAGGAGTACATGGCCCAGAAGGAGTGGATCTTCCCGCCGCGGCCGCACCTGCGCCTGATCGGCGACCTCCTCGTCTTCTGCGCGGAGCACGTGCCCAAGTGGCACCCGATCAGCGTCTCGGGCTACCACATCCGCGAGGCCGGCGCGACCGCCGTCCAGGAGCTCGCCTACACCCTCGCCGACGGGTTCGCCTACGTCGAGCTCGGCCTCGCCCGCGGGCTCGAGGTCGACCGCTTCGCGCCGAGCCTCTCGTTCTTCTTCAACGCCCACATCGACCTGTTCGAGGAGGTCGCGAAGTACCGAGCCGCCCGTCGGATCTGGGCGCGCTGGCTGCGCGAGCGCTACGGCGCGCGGGACCCGGCCTCGATGCGGCTGCGCTTCCACACCCAGACGGCGGGGGTCTCGCTCACCGCCCAGCAGCCCTGGAACAACGTCGTGCGCACGGCGATCGAGGCGCTCGCGGCGGTGCTCGGCGGGACCCAGTCCCTGCACACGAACGCCCTCGACGAGGTGCTCGCGCTGCCCACGGAGGAGGCGGCCACGCTCGCGCTGCGGACCCAGCAGATCATCGCGTACGAGACGGGCGTCACGGACGTCATCGACCCCCTCGGCGGCTCCTACCTCGTGGAGTCCCTGACCGACCGGCTCGAGGCCCTGGCCGAGGAGGAGTTCGCGAGGATCTCGGCCTGGGGGGACGGCTCGATGCTCGAGGGGGTCCTCGCCGGGATCGAGCGGGGCGAGTTCCAGCGGCGGATCGCCGAGTCCGCCTGGCGGGAGCAGGAGCGCACCGCCGCGGGCGAGCTCGTGAAGGTCGGCGTCACCCGCTTCGTCGAGCAGGACGAGTCCGAGGTCCCCACGCTCGTGATCGGTCCGGAGGTGGAGGCCGAGCAGATCCGTCGGGTCCGCGAGCACCGCGCCCGCCGGGACGGCCGGGCCGCGGCACGGGCCCTCGAGGAGCTCGTGCGCGCCGCCGGGACCGAGGAGAACCTGCTCCCGCCCCTCATCGAGTGCGCCCGCGCCGGCTGCACGGAGGGGGAGATCGCCGCGGCGCTCCGCGGGGTGTTCGGCTCGTACATGGAGACCCCCTGGTTCTGAGGCACCCTTTCGCAGATACGTGGTAGCGTTGTTGCAACGTGCTGCATCGAGGTGGGGGAAGCGCGATCTCCGGGCGTCCGGTCCGAGCCCTCGTGCTGTCCGTCGCGGTCCTCGCGTCGGCCTGCTCGGGCCCGGCGAGGAGCGACGAGGGCTCCGGGCTGCGGGTGGCGACCACGGTCTCGCCGATCACGAACATCGTCCAGAACATCGGCGGCGACCGCGTCCAGACCACGGGCATCGTCCCGGAGGGCACGAACAGCCACACCTTCGAGCCCGCCCCCTCGGACGCCCGGGTGCTCGCGGAGGCCGATGTGGTCTTCGTGAACGGGCTCCACCTGGAGGAGCCCACGCGCGAGCTCGCGGAGGCGAACGTGC
This sequence comes from uncultured Actinomycetes bacterium, assembly GCA_964640965.1. Taxonomy (GTDB): domain Bacteria; phylum Actinomycetota; class UBA4738; order UBA4738; family HRBIN12; genus HRBIN12. Next base: position 14,030 of record CAZXJB010000005.1, read on the forward strand.
GGCCGGGCGTCCCCATCGTCGAGCTCGGGGCGCGGACCATCGAGCCCGCGGAGTACATCTTCGACTTCAGCTTCCCGAGGTCGGCCGGGGACCCGAACCCGCACCTGTGGACGAACCCGCTCTACGCGCTCCGCTACGCCGAGATCGTCAGGGACGAGCTCTCGAGGCTGGACCCCGCCAACGCCGCCTACTTCGATCGGAACTACGAGGCGTTCGCCGGGCGGATCGCGGAGCTCGACCGGGTGGTGCGCGAGGTCACGGCCACCGTGCCGCCGGAGAACCGGGTCCTGCTCACCTACCACGACTCGTTCCCCTACTTCGCGCGCGAGTACGGGTGGCGCATCATCGGCGCCATCCAGCCCTCCGACTTCGCCGACCCCACCCCGCAGGAGGTGGCCAGGCTGATCGACCAGGTCCGGGCCCTGCACGTGCCGGCGATCTTCGGCTCCGAGGTCTTCCCGAGCCCCGTCCTCGCGCAGATCGCCGCCGAGACGGGGGCGCGATACGTGGACGACCTGCGCGACGACGATCTCCCGGGGGAGAACGGGGATCCGGAGCACAGCTACGTCGGGCTCATGGTCTTCGACTTCCGGACGTTCATGGGCGCGCTCGGGGGCGACGTCGCGCCCTTCGAGCGCATCGACGTGACCAACGTCGCCCCCGGCGACACGACGAGCTACCGGTATTGAGCGAGCTGATCCGTCTCGAGAAGGTGACGTGCCGGTACGGCGCCGAGCCGGTCCTGGTCAACGTCGACCTCGCCGTCCACGAGGGGGACTTCGTCGGCGTCGTCGGGCCGAGCGGGAGCGGGAAGACCACGCTGCTGCGCACGCTCGCGGGCTCGATCGCCCCGATCGCGGGTCGGATCCGCCGCGATCCCGCCGCGAGCGTCGGCTACGTCCCGCAGGTCGAGACCGTGAACTGGCACTTCCCCGTGACCGTGCGGGAGGCCGTGCTGATGGCTCGGATCGACGGCCGGATCGCCCCCTGGCCCTCGAAGCAGGACGTCCGCGAGGCCGACGCGCTCCTCGAGCGGCTCGGCCTCGGCGGTCTCGGGGGCCGTCACATCCGCGAGCTCTCCGGCGGCCAGCAGCAGCGGGTCTTCATCGCTCGGGCCCTGCTCCGCAGGCCGAAGCTCCTGCTGCTCGACGAGCCGGTGAGCGGCGTCGACGTCCGCACACGGCACGATGTGATGCACCTGATCCACGAGCTGCACCACGACGGGCTCGCCATCGTGCTCACCACCCACGACCTGAACGGGATCGCCGCGCACCTGCCGAGGCTCGTGTGCCTGAACCGCGAGGTGATCGCGACGGGCCGACCGAGGGACGTGATCACGCCGGAGGTGCTCGAGCGCACCTACGGGGCTCCCCTCGAGGTGCTCTCGCACGGAGGCATGCCGGTCGTCGTCGAGCGGGGCCCCGAGGTCGGAGCGACGGGGGCGGCCGTGGTGCCGCTGCGGGAGGGGCACCATGGACACCCTGCTTGAGCCCTTCGCGTACGCGTTCTTCCGGCACGCGCTGATCGTCGCCGTGCTCGCCGGTGCCCTGACGGGCCTGATCGGGGTCTACGTGGTCCTCCGCGGCATGAGCTACATCGGGCACGGGCTCTCGCACGCGATCTTCGGCGGCGCCGTGGCGAGCTACGCGCTGAACGTGAACTTCTACCTCGGGGCCGGGGTGTGGGGCCTGGTCTCGGCGCTGCTGATCCAGCGGGTGGCGCGGCGGCGCAGCATCGGGGCCGATGCCGCCATCGGCGTCGTGACCTCGGCGAGCTTCGCGGTCGGCATCGCGATCATCTCCGTCATCGGGACCTTCACGCGGAACTTCGAGGCCGCGCTCTTCGGGAACGTGCTCGGCGTCACGGCCGCCGACGTGTGGGTCGTGGCCGGCGTGGCGGCCTTCGCCGCCGCCGTCGTGTTCTTCCGGTACCGCGAGCTCCTGTTCAGCACCTTCGACCCCGAGGTGGCCGAGGTCTCGGGCGTCCGCACCGGCCAGGTCGACGCGCTGCTCGCGATCACGCTCGCCGCCACGATCACCGTGACGATGAACGTCCTCGGCGTGACCCTGATCGCGGCCACCCTGGTCATCCCCCCGGTGGTCGCCCGGCTCCTCACGGACAGCTTCGGGCGGATGCTCTGGATCTCGGTGGGGACCGGCACGCTCTCGGGGTTCGTCGGCGTCTACGCCTCCTACTACCTGAACTGGTCCTCCGGCGCCTCGGTCGTGATCTGCGTGTCGATCCTGTTCCTCGTCGCGTTCATCGTGGCCGAGCTGCGGGGGCGCCGCTCCGCGCTCCGCGCGGCCGACTCCCTGGTGGAGACCCACCTGGACTGATCCCGGGTTGACCGTCGGCGGGCTGTCGCGGTACCCTGCATCTGCATGACGCTGCGATAGGAGGGTCGGCCGTGCACATCCCCGACGGGTTCATCGACGCGGGCACGTCCATCGCCGCGGGGGTGGTCTCCGCGGGGGGCATCGGGGCGGCGCTGCGGCGGGCCGCGCGGGAGCTGGAGGACCGCCAGGCGCCGCTCGCCGGCCTCGTCGCCGCCTTCGTGTTCGCCGCGCAGATGCTGAACTTCCCGATCGCGGCGGGGACGAGCGGGCACCTGCTCGGTGGCGTCCTCGCCGGCGTGCTCGTCGGTCCGTGGGCCGGAGCGATCTGCATCGCGCTCGTGCTGCTCGTCCAGGGGGTCTTCTTCGCCGACGGCGGGCTCTCGGCGCTCGGCCTGAACGTCCTGAACATGGCGATCGTGGGAGCCCTCGGGGGCTACCTGGTGTTCCGGGCCGTGCGCCGCGTCCTGCCGAGGCGTCGGTCCATGGTGGTCGCCGCCTCGGCGATCGCCGCGTGGGCCTCGGTCGTGCTCGCCTCGGCCGCCTTCTTCCTGGAGTACGCCGTCGGCGGGGTGGGCGGGGTCCCGCTCGGGGCCGTGTTCTCCGCGATGGTGGGGATCCACGCCCTCATCGGGGTAGGGGAGGCCGTGATCACCGCGCTCACCGTGAGCGCGGTCCTCGCCGTCCGTCCGGACCTCGTCCACGGCGCTCGGGACCTGCTGCCGGCTCCGGAGGTCGCGGAGCCGCGCGTCGCGTTGGAGGGGTGAGCCCATGGATCGACGGAGCCTCACGCTGTTCCTGGTGGGCGGGCTGATCGTCGCGCTGGGGCTGGCCGTCCTCGTGAGCCCCTTCGCGAGCAGCGCTCCCGACGGTCTCAACCGGGTGGCGATCGACCAAGGGTTCGCGCAGACCGAGCGGGAGCACCCGCTCGCGGGGTCCCCCCTCGCGGGGTACGCCGTGAAGGGGGTCGAGGACGAGCGTCTGTCGACGGGACTCTCCGGTCTCATCGGGGTCGTGGTGACCTTCGGCGCCGGCATGGTGCTCTTCGGGGCGCTCCGGGTCGTCCGGACGCGACGGGCGGGGAGGGCGTCCGCCACGTGAGCGGGGCCCACGCGCACGCGCTCTACGTGCACGGGCACTCGCCCGTCCATCGGCTGGCGCCCGAGGCCAAGCTCGTGGCGCAGCTCCTGTTCGTGCTCGCGGTCGTGGCCACGCCCCGCGAGGTCTTCCCCGCGTTCGGCGCCTACGCCGTCCTCGTGCTCGCGGTCGTCGCGCTCGCTCGGCTCCCGGCGGGCTTCGTGGCCAAGCGCCTGCTGTTGGAGGTGCCGTTCCTGCTCTTCGCGGTCCTCATGCCGTTCGTCGCGAGGGGCGAGCGTGTGGACGTCCTCGGCCTCTCGCTCTCGGTCGAGGGCCTCTGGGGGGCCTGGAACATCCTGGCCAAGGCGACGCTCGGCCTGGCGGCGAGCATCGTCGTGGCGGCGACGACGACGATGCCCGAGCTGCTGCGCGGGCTCGAGCGCCTGCGGATGCCCAGGGCCCTGACCTCGACCCTCTCCTTCATGGTCCGGTACGCGGACGTCGTGGCCGACGAGATGCGGCGGATGCGGATCGCGCGCGACTCGCGCGCCCACGACCCGCGCTGGCTGTGGCAGGCGCGGGCGGTGGCCGCGGCCGCCGGCGCGCTGTTCATCCGCGCCTACGAGCGGGGCGAGCGCGTCTACCTCGCGATGCTCTCCCGCGGCTACGCGGGGGCGATGCCGCGGCTGGAGGAGGCTGCGGCCTCCCCCGGGGCCTGGGCGGCGGCCCTCGCCGTCCCGGCTCTGGCCGCCGTCGTCGCCGCGACGGCGTGGGGGGTGCGGGGATGAGCGCGCCGGCCCTGGAGGTCCGCGGGCTCGCCTTCCGGTACCCGGACGGCAGCCCGGCGCTGCGCGGGGTGGATCTCACGATCGGCCGGGGGGAGCGGGTCGCGCTCCTCGGGCCGAACGGGGCGGGCAAGACCACGCTCGTGCTGCACCTGAACGGGATCCTCCAGCCCCAGCGGGGGTCCGTGGCCGTCGGGGGCCTGCCTGTCGCCAAGGAGCACCTCCGCGAGATCCGGCGGCGCGTGGGCATCGTGTTCCAGGACCCCGACGATCAGCTGTTCATGCCGACCGTGCGCGAGGACGTCGCCTTCGGGCCCGCGAACCTCGGGCTGCGCGGCGAGGCGCTCGAGGCGCGGGTCCGCGCAGCGCTCGAGGCGGTCGGCATGGCCGAGCATGCGGACCGCGCCCCGCACCACCTGTCCTTCGGGCAGCGCCGGCGGGTCGCGGTCGCCACGGTCCTCGCGATGGAGCCCGAGATCCTCGTGCTCGACGAGCCGAGCTCGAACCTGGATCCGGCGGGCCGCCGGGAGCTCGCGGACATCCTGCGGACCCTGGACATCACGATCCTCATGGTCACCCACGACCTGCCCTACGCCCTGGAGCTCTGCCCGCGGGCGGTCGTCATGAACCGCGGTGTGATCGTGGCCGACGGGCCCACGCGCGAGATCCTCGCGGACGAGGATCTGATGCGGGCGAACCGCCTCGAGCTCCCCTTCGGCTTCTCCCCGGCGTTCGTCGCGGCCGAGGTCGGCTGAGACGAGGTCCCGGCGTCGCGGGAACCGGACGGCTCGGCGCGCGGTCGTCTGATGCATGAGGGTGGGGGCGCGCGCCGCGCTCGTGCTGGCGTGCTCGGCGGCGATCGTGGTCGGTCCGGTGGGCACCGGGAGCGCCGATCGGACGAGGCGGATCGTCTGGGCCGCGCTCGAGGGCGCGGGCGAGCTCGCGAAGGTCGACGTCGCGGCCGGGGAGGTGCTGCGACGGATCGACACCCGCGGGGGCGGCCCCCACAACATCGTCGTGGCGTCGGACGGCACGGTGGTCGCCACGCTGTGGGCCTCGGACCGCATCGTGATCGTCCGGCGGGGGGTGCGGAGCTTCGTCCGCCTGGGCGGGCATCCGCACGACGTGAAGATCGCGCGGAACATGGCCGTGGTCGCCAACCAGGGCAGCGGCCGGGTCCAGCTCGTCAGGCTCGACGGGACCCTCCTGCGGCGGATCCGGCTGAAGGCCGACCCGCACGACCTCGCCATCGATCCGAACGAGCGCTCCGCATGGGTCACGCTGGAGGGGAGCGATGACCTCGCGGTCGTGCCGCTCCTGCGGAGGAAGCCGGTGCGGTACGTGAGCACCGGGGAGCGACCGCACGACCTGCTCTTCGCGCCGAACGGCGATCTGTGGGTGACGGACTGGGAGGGGGCCCTGCACGTGTACCGTGGCAGGCGTGCCCGCCTGGTCCGCTCGATCCCGTTGGGGGTCGAGGCGCACCACCTGGCCTTCACGCCCGACGGCCGGTTCTGTTGGATCACCGACCACGGGGCCGGGGTGATCTTCGTCATCCGTACCCGCCGGATCCGGGTCGTGGATCGGATCGCCTTCCCCGGCGAGCCGCACCACGTCACGATCCTGCCCGGAGGACGACGCGCGGTCGTCGCCGACCACGAGGGCGGCAGGCTCATCGTGTACGAGACGTCGACCCGTCGGCGGGTGCGCACGATCCCCGTGGGCGCCGGCCCGCACGGCGTGTGGGCGACCCAGAGCTAGCCGGCGGTCCGCGCGGTCTTCCGGCACTCGGCGCACAGGCCGCTGATCGCGAAGTGGGTGAGGTCGGGCAGGAACCCGCGGTGTCGCTCGATGAGCTCCGAGAGCGCGGCCGCCTCCTCGAGCGAGAGGTCGTCCTCGGCGCCGCAGCGCGAGCACGAGAGGTGCACGTGACCCGCGTCCTCCACGCGGTGGTACTCGGCCCCGCCCTCCAGGTGCGCGTGGGCGAGGACCCCGGCCTCCTCGAGGAGCGTCAGCGTGCGGTAGATCGTGGAGGGGTTCACCCCCGGCATCTCCTCCTGGACGCTGCGCGCGAGCGCCGTGGGGGAGATGTGGCCCTGGGTGCGCATGATGTGGGCGACGATCGCTCGGCGCTGCGGCGTCATCCGCAGGCCGCGCCGTCGCAGGATCTCCAAGACGTCCTGGATCGCTCGCTCGCTCATGCGGGCAGTGTAGCAGGCGGTTGCATCTGCAACGCAGATGCGTGTGCCGCTCGTTGCGAGCCCCTCGCCCGCGGCCGCCCACGCCGGCGCGACGCTCTGGAAAGATAGGGGCCGTGCGAGGCGAGTTCGTGCGCGTGGATCGGGACGGGCCGGTGGCGACGATCCGTCTGGACCGGCCGCCGGCGAACGCGCTCAGCCTGGCGGTCTCGCTCGAGCTGCAGCGCGCGGCGGTGACGGTCGCGGCCGATCCCGAGGTGCGCGCGGTGGTGGTCTGGGGCGGGGAGCGGATCTTCGCGGCGGGGGCGGACATCGCCGAGATGGCCGACCAGGGGCCCCGGGAGGTCGAGCCCCAGGTCGCCGCACTCGAGCGCGCCTGCCGCGACCTCGAGGCGGTGCCGAAGCCCGTGATCGCGGCCATCAGCCGCTACGCGCTCGGCGGGGGCTACGAGCTCGCCCTCGCCTGCGACGTGCGGATCGCGGGGGCCGACGCGAAGGTCGGGCTGCCGGAGATCCGCCTCGGCATCATCCCCGGCGCCGGGGGCACGCAGCGGCTGCCCCGCCTCGTGGGGCACCGCGTGGCGTGGGAGCTCATCTCCTCGGGTCGGCACGTCGAGGCCGAGGAGGCCCTCCGACTCGGGCTCGTGGATCGCGTCGTCGCCCCCGAGGACGTCTACGCGGCCGCCGTGGAGGAGGCGAGGTCCTGGGCGAGAGGGCCGACGCGGGCGCTCGCGGCCGCCAAGGCGGCGCTCCTCGCCGCCTTTGACCTCGGGCCCGGTCTCGCCGTCGAGCGGCGGGAGTTCCTCGCCCTGTTCGAGACCCACGACAAGGGCGAGGGCATGCGGGCCTTCCTGGAGAAGCGAGAGCCGAGGTTCGAGGGGAGGTAGCGGTGCGCGTGAGACGAGCCAGGCCCGAGGACGTCCCATCGCTGGTCGCGCTCTTCCAGGAGCTCGATCGGATGCAGGCCGACTGGCGCGTGTTCACCCCGCGACCCGGGTTCTACGACGAGGTGGGTCGGAAGTACCGGGAGGCGATGAGCACCTCCGACGCGATCGTCCTCGTCGCGGAGGACGACGAGGGCGAGGTCGTGGGGATGGCGTACGGCGAGATCCACCAGCCCTCACGCTTCTCGGACGAGCGGGCGCTCGAGCTCTCGGGCGTCGTCGTCCGGGCCGGGTACCGGGGCCGCGGGGTCGGGCGGGCCCTGGTCCGGGAGGCCGCCCGGTTCGCCGAGGAGCGCGAGGTCGACTGGATCGAGCTCAAGACCTTCGCGCCCAACCGGGGGGCGATGGCGTTCTGGGAGGACCTCGGGTTCACCCCCCGGGTCGTGCAGCTCACGAGCCCCACCGAGGCCGTCCTGCAGCGCGTGGACGAGGTGTGAGGCGCGGCGCCGCCCCGCGTCCGCGCCCGTGCCGGAGCAGATCCTTCCGCCCCCCGGGAACGAACCGGGCCCCCGGATGGTTCGAATCAGAGATGACGGCTCCGCGCGGAGGCGGAGCGGTGGGGACCCAAGGAGTGAACATGGCTTCGGAGTCCATGTACCGCGGGGCACGTGTGCGGGAGCTCCCCCGCGCCAACCGCACGTACGGCGCCGGTCGCGTGTGCGCGGCCGAGGGATGCACCACCCGCCTGTCGATCTACAACAAGTGGCAGTACTGCTGGCAGCACGAGCCCGTGCACACCTACATCGCGCGCGGGAAGCGTCGCAGCCGCAAGGAGATGCAGGCCGCCTGAGCACCTGAGCCCCCCTCGGCCTCATCGGCCTCGGAGGCCCTCCCGGACCCGGGAGGGCCTCCGTCCTACGACGAAGGGCCGCATCAAGGGCTCGGGGCGCCGGGCCGACAACCTCACCGAGGCCGCTCCCCCCCGAACCGCGGCCACGGATGATGCCGAACGACCTCGCCGGTCCGCCCGACATGCGGGAGGCCGACTGCCCGTTCTGCGAGCGCGCGGTCCTGGTCTACGAGGACCCGCCGCGGTGCCCGCTCTGCGCGTGCCCGATCGAGCGCGATCGGACGCGCCCGTTCGTCTGGCCCGACGAGGAGCCCTCGCCCCCCTGAGGTCTCGCCGCCTGCCTGGGAGACGGCTGACCGGACAGGTCGGCGAGGCCGTCCCAGGCGAGGCCGCATCACGGAACCAGCACGGCCTCGCGCCAGCCGCGGAGCGAGCTCACGAGCGCGAGCGCCGGGGCGGCTCGCAGCTCCTCGACCCGGACGCGGCGCTCGCGCAGCCGCCCCTCGCGGAGCAGGCGCGCGCGGAGGGTCCCCGCGAGCAGCCCCGACCCCCGCGGCGGCGTCACCCACCGCCCGTCGAGGAGCACCGCGAGGTTCGCGATCGTGGTCTCGGTGACCTCCCCCAGGGTGTTCACCAGGATCACGTCGTCCACGTCGGGGCGCCGGCGCCGGCGGCGGTCGTAGGGCTCGCGCCGGGTCGTCTTGTGGTGGAGCCAGACGTCGTCCGGGTCCACCGGCTCGTCGTCGAGGGCCACCCGCACGGGGCCCGCCGCCGGCGCCGGCCCCGTCTCCGCTGAGCAGGCGCCGTCCCGCTCGAGCCGCAGGCGCACGCGGAGGGTCTCCCCGGCGGTCCCCGGCGCGGCGACGGCCGCCTCGAGGGCCCGGAGCACCGCGTCGTCGTCGCAGCGGAACCCGAAGTAGGCGGCCGAGGCGGCGAGCCGCTCCAGGTGCTCGGGGAGGTCCGCGAACCCCTCGGTGGGCGAGAAGCGCAGGGTCTCGATGAGCGCGAAGGAGGGCCGCGGCGCCGCGAGCACCCGCGCCTTCGTGAGCGCCTCCTCGTGCTCGCGCTCGGCCGAGGAGTCCCAGGTGATGCCGCCGCCGACGCCGAACTCGGCGAGCCCGCTCGCCGCGTCCACGACGACGGTGCGGATCGCGACGTTGAAGCGGGCCCGTGGCTCGCCCGAGCCCGGCGGGGCGAGGTACCCGACCGCCCCGCAGTACACACCCCGCGGGGAGTCCTCGAGCTCCGCGATCAGGCGCATCGTCGCCACCTTGGGGGCGCCGGTGACCGAGCCGCTCGGGAACAGGGCCCGGAAGACCTCGGCGAGGCCGGTGCCGGGACGCAGCTCGGCGGAGATGGTCGAGGTGAGCTGCCAGACGGTCTCGTACCGCTCGGCCCGGAAGAGCTGCTCGAAGCGCACGCCCCCCGGCACCGAGATCCGGCCGAGGTCGTTGCGGAGCAGGTCCACGATCATCGCGTTCTCGGCGCGGTCCTTCGCGGAGGCGACGAGGCGGTGGGCGATCTCCTCGTCCTCCTCCAGCCAGCGCCCGCGCGGCGCCGTCCCCTTCATCGGCCGGGTCGTGACGCGCTCGCCCTCGAGCCGGAAGAAGAGCTCCGGGGAGGCCGAGAGCACCCGGTACCGACCGGTGTCGAGGTACGCGGCGTAGGCGCCCCGCTGGGCGAGCGCGAGGTCCCGGTACAGGTCGCGCTCGTCCCCTCGGATCCTGGTCCGCAGGCGGAACGTGTGGTTCACCTGGTAGGTCTCGCCGGCGGCGATCGCCTCCCGGATGCGGCCCACGGCGGCGTCGTACGTGGCGCGGTCCACCGAGGCTCGCCAGGCGAGCTCGGGGCGCTCGGGGACCTCGGCGGGCGGCCGCAGGACCTCGGCCTCGCGGCGCTCCGCGAAGAGCGCGAGCCAGGCGAGGGGCAGCTCGCCGAAGGGGTCGTCCCGGCGGGGGCCCCGGACGGCGAGGGCGGGGTCCAGGCCGGGGGCGGCCTCGTAGGCGACGAACCCCGCGGCCCACAGCCCGCGGCCGGCGGCGGCCTCGGCGGCCTCGAGCACGGCGGGAACCTCCTCGGGGCGACGGGCCTCGAGCACGTCGACGGGCTCGGCGAGCTCGAGGCAGCGCTCGGCGCCGGGCGTGAGGTCGTCGAAGCGCGCGGCGATCATCGACACGCCGCCAGCCTGCCGCGCCGCGGCCCGAGCGTCCAGCGGCTCAGCCCGCCGCCTTGCGGCGCTCGACCTCCTCGATGAGCTTCGGCAGCAGCACCAGGGCGTCGCCCACGACCCCGAGGTCCGCCAGCGAGAAGATCGGCGCGTCGGGGTCCTTGTTCACGGCGACGATCCGCTTCGAGCCCTTCATCCCGACCACGTGCTGGGTCGCGCCGCTGATGCCGAAGGCGAGGTACACGTCCGGCTTCACGGTCTTGCCGGTCTGACCGACCTGGTAGTGGTACGGCAGCCAGCCGGCGTCCACGATCGCCCGGGTCGCGCCGACCGCGGCGCCGCCGATCGCCTGCGCCAGGCGCTCGAGCAGCTGGAGGTTCGAGGGATCCTGCATCCCCCGGCCGCCCGAGACCACCACCCGGGCCTCCTCCAGCTTCGGCCCGCTCGCCGCCTCGGTGTGCCGCTCGATCCGCCGCGCGAGGGGGAGGTCGGCCGGCAGGGAGAGCGTCACCGGCACGACCTCGGCGCGGCCGCCGCTCGGCTCCGCCGCGACGGCCTTCGGTCGCATGAGCACGAGCCGCGGCTCGGGCCCCTCCAGGGCGACCTCGACGATCTGGGTGTCGCCGAAGATCTGCGTGACCGCCCGGTCCGGCGCCGTCACGTCCGTGGCGTTGCTCATGAGCGTGCAGCCGAGGGCCGCCTGCAGGCGCCCGGCCACGTCGCGCCCCTCCTGGGAGGCGGGGAACAGGATCAGGCTCGGGTGGTGCTCGGCGACGAGCTCGGCGAGCGCGTGCGCTGCCGCCTGGCCGACGACCTCGACGAAGGCCGGGTCCTCGCCCGCGTAGACCGTGCCGGCCCCGTGCTCCCCGAGGGCGGGCGCGGCCGCGGCCGCTCCCGGGCCGAGCGCCACCGCCGCGACCTCCGGGGAGAGCGCTCGCGCCTTCGTGAGCAGCTCGAGGGCGGAGGGCAGCGGCCCGTCCGGTCCGAGCTCCGCGTAGACCCACACGGCGCCCACCTCAGATCACCCCCGCCTCGGCGAGCAGGTCCGCGATCCGGGTGACGGCGCCGTCCCCGTCCTGGATGATCTCGCCCCGGGCCCGCGGCGGCGCCGGCGTGATGCCCACGACGCGCTGGGTCGGGGCCACCGCGCCCGCGTCCAGCCCGAGGTCGGCCAGGGACAGCTGCTCGACCGGCTTTGACTTGGCCGCCATGATCCCCTTCAGCGTCGCGTACCGCGGCTCGGCCGCGCTCGCCGTCACGCTCACCAGGGCCGGGGTGGAGGCCTCGATCACGTCGTAGCCGAGGTCGGTCTGGCGCTCGATCCGCACCGAGCCCTCGCCGACCTCGACCTTCCGGGCGAAGGTCAGGGCGGGGATGCCGAGGAGGCCCGCCACGGCCATCGGGACGGTCCCCGTGTAGCCGTCGGTGGACTCCGAGCCGGTGAAGATCACGTCGTACGGGCCGCGCGCCACGGCCGCCGCCAGCACCCGCGCCGTGGCGAGCGCGTCGGCGCCCCGCAGCGCCGGGTCGGTGACGAGCACCCCTCGGTGCGCGCCCATCGACAGGCCCTTGCGGATGGCGCTCATCGCGACCTCGGGCCCCATGGAGATGAGGGTCACCTCGCCGCCGTGGGCCTCGACGGCCTGCAGGCCGGCCTCGACGGCGTACTCGTCCCCGGGATCGAGCGTCCCGTCGGTGCCCTCGCGCACCACGAGGAAGTCCTCGCCGAGCTTGGGCGTGCCCGTGGGATCGGGCACGTACTTCACGAGCACGACCACGTCCATGCGTACCCCTTCCGTCCGGGTCGGCGGGAAGGATACCGGCGGGCGGCCGGCGCGCGGGGGTCCGGTTTGACCGTCGGTCCGGGACGTGGTTGCGTGATCCGTCCATCGAAGGAAGGGGGAGCGAGGCTGCGGGTCCCTACGCTCAGGGCTCCAGGGGTCGACGTGATGGCGGCGCTGGTCGCCGTCATCACGGTCACGACGTCGTTGGCCGTTCCGCTCGGGGCGGCCCCTCGGCGCCGCCCCGCGCACGTCCTGCGCTACCGCGCCGCGTCCGAGCTCCTGCTGGAGCGGTTCCGGCGGGAGACGAGCCGCGCCGCCGTCCGATCGATGTCCGTGGGGCCGATGCTCGAGGGGTTCTCCCTCGTCGGGCACGCCGATCTCGGCGGAGCCGACGTCAACGGCGACGTCTGGGTGCACGGCGACCACGCGTACGTGGGGACGTGGGCCGATCCCTGCGACGGGCTCGGCGTGAAGGTGATCGACGTCTCGGATCCGTCGAACCCGGTGATGATCGGTCGGGTCGCCGGCATCCCCGGCACCAGCGCGGAGGACGTGGCCGTGCGCACGGTCTCGACGCCCTGGTTCCGGGGGGACCTCCTCGCCACCGGGATCCAGCGGTGCGACTACATGACCTCCGAGCTCGACGACGACGCGTTCGGGGTGGATCTGTGGGACGTCACCGACCCGAGCGACCCGGTGCACCTCGCGCACCTCGGCCTGACCACCGGCGGCGGCGGCGTCCACGAGCTCGACCTGATCGACCGGGGCACGAGCGCCTACGTCATCGCCACGACGCCGTGGAGCGAGTGGTTCGATCCGAGCGGCGCGGGCGACGTGCGGATCGTGGATGTCAGCGACCCGACGAGCCCCGTCGAGGTCGCGGATCTGGGGGCGGGCGAGCAGGGTCTGTCCCCGGGCCCCTTCTCCGGGTTGGGCTCGTTCGGGGCCACGTTCGCCCACAGCGCTCGCTTCTCCCCGGACGGTCGGCTCGCGTACGTCTCCTACTGGGACCTCGGGGTCGTGACGCTCGACCTCACCGACGTCGCCGAGCCCACGATGGTGGCGCGCACCGCGTACCCGGCCCGCGCCGACGGGGACGCGCATTCCGTCGTCCCCTACGCGGCGGGGGGCCGGGAGCTCCTCCTGCAGAACGACGAGGACTGGGACCCGCGGAGCCCGCCCAGGATCCGGGTCCGCGGGTATCCCACGAGCTTCGGGGCCGAGTCGGGCTCGGCGCCGGCCCTGTACCTCGCCCCGGACCACCGGATCGCGGCGCGGGTCGTGCGCCCACGGGGCGAGGGATGCGCCGCGGAGGACTACGGCGCCCGCGACGTGGCGGGCGCGATCGCCGTGGTCCGCACCTACCTCACGCTCTTCGACGATCCGCCGGCGCCCGCCCCCTCGTGCGGGCAGCGCCGACAGGACCGCGTCGCCGAGCGGCTCGGGGCGGTCGCCGTCGTCCACGACGTGATCTCGCGGACGATGAGCCCGCAGGAGTGGGAGGGGACCGACGTCGGGGTGCCGGTGCTGTTCGTCTCCCACGGGACGGCGCGCGCGATGGTCGAGGTCGGGCGGGCCAGGCTGATCGCCCCGAGGCCGTCGTGGGGGTTCCTCCGCGTCTTCGACGCGACCACCGGGGTGCAGCTGCGTCGCTTCGACGACCTGCCGCGCGTGCGCCGGCTCGGGAGGGGGTGCCTGAACCTGACCGAGGCGACCGGGTGCTTCAGCGTCCACAACACCGAGGTGAACGGCGATCGCGCGTACTCGTCCTGGTACACGAAGGGCGTCGTGGCGCTCGATCTCTCGCCGCTCGCCGAGGCGCCGCCCGGGCCCCCGGTGCTCGTCGGCCGCTTCGTCCCCGAGGGCGCCCTCACCGACGCCGCTGCTCCCGGACGGGGTGCCGCTCGTCTGGGGGGTGTTCGTGCGACCGAGCGACGGGCTCGTCTTCGCGAGCGACATGCTCGGGGGCTCTGGATCGTGCGACCGGAGGGCGCGGCCGCTCCCTGACCGGGGGCCCGACCGGGGGATCCCGTCCCGTACCATCGAGGTGCCATGGGCTCGAAGCGTTCGGTGCTCGTCGCGATGTCGGGGGGCGTGGACTCCTCCGTCGCGGCCTGCCTGCTGCACGAGCGGGGCTACGAGGTGCTGGGCTGCCACCTGCGCCTCGCGCACCTGGGCGGCCTCGACCACGGCTGCTGCGGCCCCTCGGCCCGCGCGGACGCCGAGGCGGTCGCGAGGATCGCCGGGTTCGCCTTCGAGGTCGTCGACATGACGCTCGAGTTCGACGAGCGCGTGATCGAGGACTTCGTCGCCGAGCACGCCGCCGGCCGCACCCCGAACCCCTGCGCGCGCTGCAACGCCGAGATCAAGTTCGGCGCGTTCCTCCGCCTGGCCGAGGAGCGGGGGGCGGACCTCGTCGCGACCGGGCACTACGTGCGGACCGAGCGGGGCTCGGACGGTCGGTGGCGCCTGCTGCGGGGGGCCGACCTCGCCAAGGACCAGTCCTACATGCTCCACATGCTCGGGCAGGCGCAGCTCGCCCGCTCGATGTTCCCGGTGGGGAGCCTCACGAAGGCCGAGACCCGGGCGCTCGCCGCCCGCTTCGGGCTCCCGGTCGCCGCCAAGCCCGACTCGCAGGAGCTCTGCTTCGCCCCGAGCGGGGACGCCGGCGCGTTCCTGCGGCAGGTCGCCCCCGAGCTCCTGCGCGAGGGCGAGATCGTCGATGTCGAGGGGCGCGTGCTCGGACGCCACCACGGCGCGGCGACCTTCACCGTGGGGCAGCGTCGCGGGCTCGGCGTCTCGGCCCCCCGGCCGATGTACGTGCTCGAGGTGGACGCCGCGGCGAACCGCGTGGTCGTTGGACCCGAGGAGCTGCTCGCCCGGCGCGGCCTGCTCGCCGACCGCGTGAGCTGGGTGGCGGGCGAGCCGCCGAGCCGGGGCCCCTTCGAGGCCGACGTCCGGATCCGCTACCGGGGCGAGGACGTGCCGGCGGTCATCGAGCCCGAGGGCGAGCGCATGCGGGTCGAGTTCCGCACGCCGCAGCGCGGGGTCGCCCCGGGCCAGAGCGTCGTCGTCTACCGGGGTGAGGAGCTCCTCGGCGGCGGGCGCATCCTGCGGGCCCTGCGCTGACGGCGCCCCCGGGACGGTCCCGGGCCGGTCGGCGGGGGCGGCTATCATCGCGGTCGGTGAAGCTGTTCCGGCGCAGACCGCGCACGTTCGACATCCAGGTCCAGGACATGGTCCTGCACGTGACGGCCGCCACGGACCTCGGTGAGGAGACCCGAGCCGCGGCCCTGTCCTTCTGGGAGCAGCTCCACGCCTACGCCCTGCGCAACCCCGCCGTGACGACGAGCAAGCGGCCGGTCGAGGTCCAGGCCGACGCGCCCGCGATCGTCCGCGAGATGGCCGCCGCGGCCGCTCGGGCGGGCGTGGGCCCGATGTACTCGTTCCGGGGCGCGCTCACCGACCACGTCGGCCGGTTCCTCGCCCGCGAGCTGGACGAGGTCACGGTGAGCTGCGGCGGGGAGTTCTTCATCCTCGCGCGGAAGCGGCAGAAGCTCACGGTCCGCGGCGAGGAGGGGTCGGGCGGGGTCGCCCTCGTCGTCCCGTCCGAGCGTCGGGGCCTCGGCGTCGCCACGGCCTGGGGGGCGCAGGCGGCGCCGGCCGACGGGCTCGCGGTCCTCGCCGAGTCGAGCATGCTCGCCGCGGCCGCCGCGGCCGGGGTGCGGGCGATCCTGCCGAAGCAGGACGGGTTCCGCCTGGCCCTGGTCTACCTGCGCCGGGTCCCGGGCGTGCTCGGGGGCGTGCTCGTGCGCGGGGAGCGGATCGGCCTCGCGGGCGGGGTGGAGGTGGCGGCGTGAGGGCCGAGGACCGGGACCTCGCCGCCGCGAAGCTCCGGGTCGAGGAGCTCCGGGACCGGATCAACTACCACGCCTACCGCTACTACGTCCTGGATTCGCCGGAGATCTCCGACGCCGAGTACGACGAGCTCGTGCGCGAGCTCCGGGAGCTCGAGGAGCGGTACCCGGAGCTCGTGACGCCGGACTCGCCGACCCAGCGGGTGGGCGTCGCGCCGGCGGACCTGTTCGCGCCCGTGGAGCACCGGGCGCCGATGCTCTCGCTCGACAACGCCTTCTCGCCCGAGGAGCTGAAGGCCTGGGCGACGCGCGTGGAGAAGGCGCTCGCCGAGCCCGTCACCTACGCGTGCGAGCTGAAGATCGACGGGGTGGCGGTCGCGCTCACGTACGAGCGCGGGCGCCTCGTGCGGGGCGCCACGCGGGGGGACGGGCGCGTCGGCGAGGACATCACCGCCAACGTGCGCACGGTCCGCACGGTGCCGCCCCGGCTCCTGGTGGAGGACCCGCCGGCCGTGCTCGAGGTCCGTGGCGAGATCTACCTGCCGGTGCGCGCGTTCGAGGAGCTGAACGCGGAGCTCACCGCGGCGGGGGCCCGTCCCTTCGCGAACCCGCGCAACGCGGCCGCCGGGTCGTTGCGGCAGAAGGATCCGAAGGTGACGGCCTCCCGCCCGCTCGCGCTGTGGGTGCACTCCTTCGGCGACGCGGAGGGGATCGAGTTCACCTCGCACTCAGGGTTCCTCGCCTGGTGCCGGAAGGCCGGGCTCCCGGTCCCGCCGACGAGCGAGACCCGCCCGGACCTGGACGGCGTGCTCGCCTACATCGACCACTGGCAGGAGCGCCGGCACGACGTCGACTACGAGATCGACGGGGTCGTCGTGAAGGTCGACCGCATCGACCAGCAGCGGGAGCTCGGGGCGACGAGCCATGCCCCGCGCTGGGCGATCGCGTACAAGTTCCCGCCCGAGGAGCGCACGACGCTCCTGCGCCGGATCGACGTCCACACCGGCCGGACGGGCAAGGTCACGCCCTTCGCCGTGCTCGAGCCCGTCGTCGTCGGCGGCGTCACCGTGACCTACGCCACGCTCCACAACGAGGACGAGGTGCGCCGCAAGGACGTCCGTGAGGGCGACACGGTGATCGTGCGGCGGGCCGGGGACGTGATCCCGGAGATCGTGGGGCCGGTGCTCTCCAAGCGCCCGAAGGGCGCGAAGCCCTGGCGGTTCCCGGAGACCTGCCCCTCGTGCGGCACCCGGCTGGTGCGGCCCGAGGGCGAGGCGGACCGGCGGTGCCCGAACACCGCCTGCCCGAGCCGGAACGTGGAGTGGCTGTTCTCCTTCGCCTCGCGCGGCGCCATGGACATCGAGGGCCTCGGCTACATGACCGTGGTCCAGCTGCTCGAGCGCGGCCTGGTGAAGGACCCCGGCGACATCTACCGCCTCACGGCCGAGGACCTCGCGACGCTGGAGGGGTTCGCCGAGAGGTCGATCTCGAACCTGCTCGCCTCGATCGAGCGCTCGAAGGACCGGCCGCTGTGGCGCCTGCTCGTCGCACTCAACATCCGGCACGTCGGCGAGCACGTGGCGCAGCTGCTCGCCCGCGCCTTCGGGTCGATCGACGCGCTCGCGGCGGCCTCGGTCGAGGAGATCGACGCGGTGCCCGGCATCGGCCCCGCGATCGCCCGGAGCGTCTGGGAGTGGTTCCACGACCCCGCGAACCTCGCGCTCATCGAGAAGCTCCGCGCGGCGGGGGTGCGGATGGCCGAGGAGGCGCCCGCCGGCCCGGCCGAGCAGGGGCCGCTCGCCGGGAAGACGATCGTGCTCACGGGGACCCTTCCGAGCCTGACGCGCGAGGAGGCGACGCGCCTGGCCCAGGAGGCGGGGGCCCACGTGGCCTCGAGCGTCTCGCGCAAGACCGACTTCGTCCTCGCGGGGGAGAGCCCCGGCTCGAAGCTCGCCAGGGCCATCGAGCTCGGCGTCGAGGTCATCGACGAGCAGGAGTTCCTGCGGCGGCTCGGCCGCGGGTAGGCTTGCGGTCCGGTGGGGGAGACGGTGGCGACGAGGATCGACGGCAACGCGATGGCGGCGGAGCTCCACGCCCGCCTGGCCGAGGAGGTGCGCGAGCTGCGGGGGCAGGGCGTCCGGCCGGGGCTCGCGACGGTGCTCGTGGGCGAGGACTACCCGGCGATGGCCTACGAGCGGCGGGTGCGGCGCCTGGCGGAGGAGCTCGACTGCGCCTACGTCTGCGAGCATCTCCCCGGGGACGTGGAGCTCGCCGAGGCCCTGGCCACGGTGGGGAAGCTGAACGCCGACCCCAGGATCACCGGGATCCTCGTGCTCCGGCCCCTCCCGCCCCAGGTGCCCGAGGTCGAGCTGTACCGGATCCTCTCGCCGGCGAAGGACATCGAGGCCGTGACCCCGGTGAACGCGGGCCTGCTCGCGCAGGGCCGCCCCCGGTTCATCCCCTCGACGCCGGCGGCCTGCTTCCACATGCTCGACACGTACCTGCGGTCGGTCGGCCGAGACCCGGCCACGGCGTACGACGGGGTGAACCTCGTGCTCGTCGGCCGGTCGAACAACGTCGGCAAGCCGGCGGTGTGGCTCGGGCTGCAGCGGAACGCCACGGTGATCTCGGCGCACCACTACACCGACCAGGCGGGGCGCCTCGCCGACTTCACGAGGATCGCCGACATCCTCATCGTCGCCGTCGGGCGGCGTGGCCTCATCACCGGGGACATGGTGCGCGAGGGCGTCATCGCGATCGACGTCGGCATCAACCCGGTCCGGGACGAGGCCACCGGGAAGGTCCACCTCGTGGGGGACCTGGACTACGAGAGCGTGACCGCCCGAGCCGAGGCGATCTCGCCCGTGCCGGGCGGGGTCGGGCCGATGACCGACATCTGGCTCCTGCACAACACGGTGCGCGCGGCCGCCATGCGGGCCCACGTGCCGCGCCCGCCGGAGATGACGCTGTGACGTACTCGATCGTGGCGCGGGACCCGGCGACGGGGGAGCTCGGGGTCGCGGTCCAGTCCCACTGGTTCGCGGCGGGCATCGTGTGCTGGGCCCGGGCGGGCGTCGGGGCGGTGGCGACGCAGGCGATGGCGCTCGTCGAGCACGGTCCCCTGGGGCTCGAGCTCATGGCCGGCGGCGCGACCGCCCCCGAGGCGCTCGCCGCGCGCCTGGAGGCCGATCCGGACCGCGAGCACCGCCAGGTGGCGATGGCGGACCGCGAGGGCCGGGTGGCCGCGCACACCGGCTCGTCGTGCATCCGCGAGGCGGGGCACCGCACCGGCGAGGGCTTCTCCTGCCAGGCGAACATGATGCGGCGGGCGACGGTCTGGGACGCGATGGCGGAGGCCTTCGCGGGCTCCGCCGGCGCCCTCGCCGACCGGCTGCTCCTCGCGCTCGAGGCCGCCGAGGCCGAGGGCGGCGACATCCGCGGGCGCCAGGCGGCCCGGCTCCTCGTCGTGCGGGGCGAGGCGACCGAGCGCCCGTGGGAGGACGTGCTCGTGGACCTGCGGGTGGACGACCACCCCGACCCACTGCCCGAGCTGCGGCGCCTGCTCACCCTCCAGCGGGCCTACGAGCGGCTCGAGCGGGCCGAGGAGCTCGAGCTCGCCGGCGACCTGGAGGGCGCCTTCGCCGAGCGGCGCGCCGCGATGGCCCTCGTCCCCGACAACCCCGAGATCGCCTTCTGGACGGCGGTCTCGCTCGCGGTCGCGGAGCGCCTGGAGGAGGCGCGCGCCGCGCTCGCCGTGGCGCTCCCCGCCGATCCCGGCTGGGCCGAGCTCCTCTGCCGCCTCGGGGAGCAGCGCCTCATGGGCCTCAGCCCGGAGCTCGCCGCCCGGCTCCTGCCCTGAGGAGCCCTCCGCGGGCCGCGTGCGCCCGCCGCGTGCGGGACCGCCGCCGGTAGACTCGGGGTCGTATGCCGGTCGAGATCGACATCGAGCACGTCGCGCGCCTCGCCCGCCTGGAGCTCACCCCCGAGGAGAAGGAGCGCCTGCGGGCGCAGCTCGGGCTGATCCTCGAGCACGCCGCGAAGGTGGGGGAGGTGGCCACGGCCGAGGTCCCCCCGACCGCCTGGGCGATCCCGCGGGTGAACGTGCTCCGGCCCGACGAGCCGAGGTCCTCGCTCCCGCTGGAGGAGGTCCTCGCGAACGCCCCCGAGGTCGAGCAGGACCGCTTCAAGGTGCCGCGGATCGTGGAGGTCGAGTGACCGCCGAGCGCGACCTCTGCGACCGGACCGCGAGCGAGCTCGGCGAGCTCCTGCGCCGGGGCGAGGTCTCGAGCGTCGGGGTGACCCGGGCCTGCCTCGCCCGGATGGACGCGCTCGAGCCCCGCCTGAACGCCTTCCTCACGCGGACGGACGAGCTCGCGCTCGAGCAGGCGGCCCGGGCCGACGAGCGCATCGCCGCGGGCGAGGCCCCCGCCGTCGCCGGGATCCCGCTCGCGCTGAAGGACGTGCTCTCCACGCGGGGGGTCCGCACGACCTGCGGCTCGCGGATCCTCGAGACCTACGTGCCGTCCTTCGACTGCACGCCCTGGGCGCGCCTGGCCGAGGCGGGATCGGTGCTGCTCGGCAAGACCAACTGCGACGAGTTCGCGATGGGCTCCTCGAACGAGAACTCGGCCTTCGGGCCGGTGCGGAACCCCTGGGACCTCGAGCGCGTGCCGGGGGGCTCGAGCGGCGGCTCGGCGGCGGCGGTCGCGGCCGGCGAGGCCGTGTGGGCGCTCGGGACCGACACCGGCGGCTCGGTGCGCCAGCCCGCCGCGCTCTGCGGGGTCGTGGGGCTGAAGCCCACGTACGGGCTCATCAGCCGGTACGGGCTCATCGCCTTCGCCTCGTCCCTCGACACCGTCGGCACGTTCACCCGGAGCGTCCGCGACGCCGCCGTGCTGCTCCAGGCGATCGCGGGGCGGGACCCGATGGACGCGACGAGCCTCGGCGAGCCGGTCCCCGACTACCTCGCGGCGCTCACGGGCGACGTGCGCCGCCTGCGGGTCGGCGTCGTCGCGGAGGCCCTCGGCGAGGGCGTGCAGCCGGCCGTGGCCGCCGGCGTGCGCGCCGCGGTCGACCGCCTCGCCGACCTCGGCGCGAGCGTCGGCGAGGTCTCGCTGCCCCACACCGACTACGCGCTGTCGGCCTACTACCTCATCGCGCCCTCGGAGGCCTCCTCGAACCTCGCCCGCTACGACGGGGTGCGCTACGGGCTGCGGGTGCCGGGCTCGGACTCGGTCGAGATGATGGCGCGCACGCGCGGCGCCGGCTTCGGCCCCGAGGTCAAGCGCCGGATCATGCTCGGCACGTACGCCCTCTCGGCCGGGTACTACGAGGCCTACTACGGGCAGGCGCAGAAGGTCCGCACGCTCATCATCCGCGACTACGAGGCCGCCTTCGAGCGCTACGACGTGCTCGTCTCGCCGACCTCGCCCACCACGGCGTTCCGGCTGGGCGAGAAGGTCGACGACCCCCTCGCGATGTACCTCTCGGACGTCTTCACGATCCCCGCGAACCTCGCCGGCGTGCCGGCGATCTCGGTCCCCGTCGGCCTGGACGAGCAGGGCCTGCCGATCGGGCTCCAGCTCACCGCCCCCGTCCTCCGCGAGGACCTCCTGCTGCGGGTCGCCGACGCGCTCGAGCGCGAGCTCGCGCTCGACCTCCACCCCGCCCTGGTCGCCGAGGGCTAGGCCGGCTCGGGCTCGACCTCGCGGTGGGTCCCGCCCGCCGAGATGATGAGCGCGACCGAGGCCACGACGATCCCGCCCGCCACGAGGGTGCGGAGCCCGACGGGCTCGTCCAGGATCAGCCAGCCGAGGAACACGGCGACGACGGGGTTCACGTACGCGTACGTCGAGACGAGCGAGGTCCGCGCCACCCGCAGGACCCACAGGTACGAGGTGAACCCGACCCACGACCCGATCACGATGAGGTAGGCGAGCCCGAGGAGCGAGGCGGCGGAGAACCGCGAGACGTCGAGGCGACCGAGCTCGCCGGCCGCCACCCCGGCGAGGACGAGCGCCGCCCCGCCGATGAGCATCTCCATGCCGACCCCGACGAGCGGGCGCCTGGGCAGCGCCACCCCGCGCGAGAGGAGCGAGCCCGTCGCCCACGAGACCGACGCGCCGACGGCGACGAGCATGCCCGGCACGTCCACCCCGCCCGCGGCGTGCAGGCGGAGCAGGAGCGCCGCCCCGCCGAACCCGGCGACCAGGCCGATGACGGTCCGGGCCCGCAGGCGGCCGCCGAAGAACAGGCGATCCAGGAGCGCCATCCACAGGGGCACGAGCGCGATGATGAGCGCGGTCAGGCCGGAGGGGATCGTCCGCTCCGCCCACACGACCGCGCCGTTGCCCCCGAAGACGAGGAGCAGGCCGATGAGCGCCGCCGACCGCCAGTGCGTCGGCGTCGGTCGGTCGCCCTCGACGTCGCCGCGGCGCACGGCCCAGGCGTAGAGCAGCGACCCAGCGACGAGGAACCGGACCGCGGCCGCGAGCAGCGGCGGCAGGGTCTCGTTCACCACGCGGATCGCGAGGTAGGTCGTGCCCCAGATGACGTAGACGGCGCCGAGCGCGAGCCAGATCGCCGCGACCCGTGGCCGCGAGACGGTCTCGGCGGCCGGTCGCGACATGCCCCCACGATACGGCACGGCCCCGGTCGGAGCCGATCAGGCGATGAGATCGTCCACGTGGAGGTACGCGAGCTCGCCCAGGCGCCGGAAGTCGAGATCGTTCCCCACGAGGGCCGTGCACCCCTCCTCGAGGGCCGTCGCGGCGACGATCGCGTCCACCATGCCAAGGCGGTGCTCCGCTCGGAGCTCCGCCGCGCGGCGGGCGATCGGCCGGGACACCGGCACCGCCTCCAGCGCCGGCCCGTCGAAGAGCTGGCTCACCACCGCCGCGTGCCCCGATCGGAGCGCGCCGACGAGGAGCACGGCTTCGGTCACCACCGACGCGACGAGCTCGAGACGGCCGGACGCGGCGCGCGAGAGGAGCTCCTCGGCCACGGCATCCCGCGGCTGGTAGCCGCCGAGGAAGTAGATGAGCGGCGCGGTGTCCACGGCCACCCGGGCGTGGCCGCGGAGGGCCTCCGCGAGCCTCACCGCCGCTCCCACTCCGTGCGCAGCTCGTCGAGGAACCGGTCGGGATCCTCGCCGAAGGCCCCCCGGAGCGCCCCGCGGAGGTCCTTCACCGAGCGCGCGGCGGGCTCGAGCACGAGGTGCCCGTCCTCTTCGCGGAGCACCACGCGGTCCCCGGGCCCGATCCCGAGGCGTCGTCTGGCCCACGCCGGGATCGTGATCTGCCCCTTCGAGGACACCGTCGCCGTCGTTCTCACCGCGCTCTGCTCCTCTGCCAAGCCGACGAAGCCGCCTCGTCGATCGCGAGGCCCTGCGCGTCGGCGAGCAGCCGCCAACCTCCGTCTCCGCAAGCGTAGTCAAAGGGACCAACGATGGTCAAGCAAAGAAGTACGAGTAAAGCAGAGAAGTAAAGCGGCCTACGGACGACCCATCTGGATCGCATCGCGTGGGCGGACGAACGAGTGCAGGCGCGAGTCCTCACGGCTGCGGCTCCGGGTACCCTTAGCACGTCATGGCCGGGTACGAGACCGTCATCGGGCTCGAGTGCCACGTCGAGCTCTCGACGGCGACGAAGATGTTCTGCGGGTGCCGGAACGTCTTCGGCGCCCCCCCGAACACCAACGTCTGCCCGGTGTGCCTCGGCCTGCCGGGGTCGCTGCCGGTCCCGAACGAGCGGGCCATCGAGTACATCGTGCGGATCGGCCTCGCCCTCGGGTGCGAGATCGCCCCGCGATCGGTGTTCCACCGCAAGAACTACTTCTACCCGGACATGCCGAAGAACTACCAGATCAGCCAGTACGACCTGCCGGTGTGCGTCGGCGGGCACCTCGACATCGAGGTGGACGGCGAGGTCCGCCGGATCGGCATCACCCGGGTGCACATGGAGGAGGACACCGGCAAGACCTCGCACGGGAGCGCGAGCGGCCGGATCCACGAGGCCGAGCACGCCCTCGTGGACTACAACCGCGCCGGGGTCCCCCTCGTCGAGATCGTCTCCGAGCCCGACCTCCGCAGCCCCGAGGAGGCGGCGGCGTACCTGCGCGAGCTCCGCGCCACGCTCGAGGCGCTCGGCGTCTCCGACGTGCGGATGGAGGAGGGGTCGCTGCGGTGCGACGCGAACATCTCCACGCGCCACGTGGGCGAGGAGGGGTTCGGGGTCAAGGTCGAGATCAAGAACCTGAACTCGATCCGGTCCCTCGAGCGGGCCCTGCGCTACGAGCAGGAGCGCCAGCGCGCCGCGCTGGAGGCGGGCGAGCCGCTCGTGCAGGAGACGCGCCACTTCGACGAGGACCGCGGGACCACCCGCACGCTGCGCTCCAAGGAGGAGGCCTTCGACTACCGCTACTTCCCCGAGCCGGACCTGCCGCCGCTCGCGCCCGAGGCGGCCTGGGTGGAGGAGCTACGGGCGAGCCTGCCCGAGCTCCCCGCGGCCAAGCGCGCCCGCTACGAGCGCGAGCTCGGCCTGCGGCCCGAGCAGGCCGTGCTGCTCGCGAGCTCCACGGCCCAGGCGGCCTTCTTCGAGGAGACCGTGGCGCTCGGGGCCGATCCCGTCGCCGCGGCGAACTGGATCACCCAGGACCTCGCCGGGATGCTGAACAAGGCGAAGGTGGAGCTCGCCGAGGCCAAGGTCACCCCCCGGCACCTCGCCGACCTCGTCCGGCTCGTGGCCGAGGGCACGATCTCGGCCACCGGCGCCAAGCAGGCGCTCGAGGTCGCGACCCAGACCGGGGAGGAGATCGAGGCGATCGTCGAGGCGCGCGGGCTGCGGCAGGTCACCGACGCCGGCGCGCTCGCGGCCTGGGTGGAGGAGGTCATCGCGGAGAACCCCGGCCCGGTCGAGCAGTTCCGGGCCGGCAAGCAGGGCGTGCTCGGCTTCCTCGTCGGGCAGGTCATGAAGCGCTCGGGCGGGGCGGCGGACCCGCGTGCCGTGAACGAGCTCCTGCGCGAGCGCCTGAGCGGCGGCTGACGGGGGACCCGTGCGGGTCCGACCGCCGAGCCCCCCGCAGCCGTGGTGGCGTCGCGCGCTGCGGGGCCTCGGGGCGCTGGCCGCGGCGGTCGTGCGGCCGATCGGGACGATGTGGGGCTCGCCCCGGCCGCTCGACGCCTACGGCCTCGTGCAGCTCTCCTCCTCGGCCGCCGACGCGCTCGTCGCGATCGGTCTCGCCGGCTCGATCTTCTTCGAGCTCCCCGTCGGCGAGGCGCGCACGAGGGTGGCCCTGTACCTGCTCCTCACGATGGCGCCGCTCGCGCTCGCCGGGCCCCTGCTCGTGCCGCTGCTCGACCGGGCCGGGCCGCGACGGGCGATCTCGCTGGCGGCCGCGGCCGGGCGCGCCCTCGTGTGCGCCTACGGGGCGCCGCGGGTGGCGACGCTCGTCCTGTTCCCCGTGGCCTTCGCGCTCCTCGCGCTCCAGCGGGTCCACGCCATCACGCGGCACGGGCTCGTGCTCGCCTACGCGGGGGAGGAGGGTCTGGTGCGCGCGAACGCGCGCCTCGGGCGGCTCTCGGTCGGCGGGGTGGTGCTCGGCTCCGTGCCGGGGCTGCTCGCGCTGCGCCTCGGCGGGGCGGCGGCGGTCCTGTACCTCGCGGCGGCGGCGTACGCCGTTTCGGCGGCCCTGAACGGCTCCTTTGACGCCCCCGTCGGGGTCGCGACCTTCTTTGTCGTTTCGCTCGGCGGCGTGATGGTCGGGCTGTCTCTTGGCTGGGTTGCGCTGCGTCTCCTGCG
>CAZXJB010000006.1:0-19636 GCA_964640965.1 uncultured Actinomycetes bacterium
CGCGCGGGCCGGGGTGAAGTGCCTCCACGCGCACTACGCGCACCACCTCGCCGGCGGCCCGGATCCGGTCGGCGCCTGGGTGGCCGAGCGCGCCGAGCCGATCCACGCCGAGCGGCCCGGGCGGGTGGCCGCCGTGGACCAGGGGACGAACTCGATCCGGCTCCTCGTGGCCGAGCCGGACGGCGCCGGGGGGTTCCGCGAGCTCGCACGCGACATGGTCATCACCCGCCTCGGCTACCGGGTGGACGAGACCGGGCGCCTGGACCCCGAGGCCCTGCGGCGCACGGTCGAGGTGCTCGCCTGGTACTGCCGTCGGGCCCGCGCCCTCCACGCCGAGCGGATCCGGGTCGCGGCGACGAGCGCGGTCCGGGATGCCGCGGACCGCGAGACCTACGCCGCGGCGGTGCGCGAGCACGCCGGGACCGAGCTCGAGGTCCTCTCCGGCGAGCGCGAGGCCGGCCTGTCCTTCCTCGGCGCGACGACGGGGCTGGACCGCGCGGAGGCCGAGCCTCCGTACCTCGTGCTCGACATCGGTGGCGGATCGACCGAGCTCGTGCTCGGCGACGGTGCTCCGGTGGCGGCGATCTCGACCCAGCTCGGCAGCGTCCGCCTGACCGAGCGCTTCATCACCACCGACCCACCGAGCGCCGCCGAGCTCGAGGCGATGGCGGCGGCGGTCGAGATCGTCCTCGACGAGGTGGAGGCGGGCCTCTCGGTGGGGCGGGCGCGGACCCTGGTCTCGGTGGCGGGGACGGCGACCACGCTGCAGGCGATCTCGCTCGGCCTCGAGGTCTACGACCCCGAGCGGACGCACCGCACGTGGCTCACGCTGGAGGCGACCGAGCGGGTGCTCGACGAGCTCGTCCGCATGACCGACGCCGAGCGCGCGGCGATCCCCGTCATGGCCCCGGGCCGCGGCGACGTGATCGTGGCGGGCGCGCTCGTGCTCGTGCGGGTGATGCGCCGGTTCGGCTTCGAGCGGACCCTGGTCTCCGAGACGGACATCCTGGACGGGCTCGTCCTCGAGATGCTGGGAGGGGCCGCGGAGGGCTCCTCGGCGCTCGGGTGAGGTCGGTCCGTCCGCTCGGGTACGCTTCCTGACCGTGTCGACCCGCAGGAGCCGCAACCGCCAGCTGGCGCGCCTGCACGCGCAGCGCCAGGCCGAGCGCCGTGCGCGGCAACGGCGCCGGCGTCTCGCCCTGGGGACGGCCGGTGTCGTGGGGGCCCTCGGCGTGGCGATCGCGTTCGTCGTCTTCGTCGCCGGCGGTGGCGAGCCTGCCCCCCGGGCGAGCGTCTCCCCGAGCGGCATCACCGGGCCCACCGCGCCCACCGGCCCCACCGGTCCGACCGGGGGCGAGCGACCGGGGAAGCGCACCGGGACGGTGGAGCCCAGCCCCGGGCCGACCGAGGTCGCCTGCGGCGCCGAGGTCCCGAAGGCCGCCGACCGGCCCAAGCCGCAGTTCGCGGCGCCGGCGCAGGTGCTCGAGGAGGGCAAGACCTACACCGCGACCCTGCGGACCTCGTGCGGGGACATCGTGATCGAGCTCCTCGCGGACCAGGCGCCGCAGACCGTCAACTCCTTCGTCTTCCTCGCGCAGGAGGGGTACTTCGACGGGACGAGGATCCACCGGATCGACACGAGCATCGACGTGCTCCAGGGCGGTGACCCGACGGGCACCGGCTCGGGCGGCCCCGGGTACACGATCCCGGACGAGCTCACGGGCGAGGAGACCTACGGTCCCGGCACGGTCGCGATGGCGAACGCCGGCCCCGACACCGGAGGGAGCCAGTTCTTCATCGTCGTCGGGGACAAGGGGCACCTCCTGGACGCGACCCCGAGCTACACGGTGTTCGGGCGGGTGATCCGCGGGATGGACGTTGCCCGGCGGATCGAGGAGATCCCCGTCCAGGACCCGGAGGGCGGGATCCCGGGCCAGCAGCCCTCGCAGGCCGTCTACATCGAGCGGGTCATCGTCCGAGCGCGGTAGGCTCGTCGGGGAGCCCGGGTGTCGGAACCGGTAGACGACGGCGCCTTAAAAGCGCTTGTCCCGGAAGGGACGTGTGGGTTCGAGTCCCACCCCGGGCACGGCTCGGGCGGCGTCCGGTCCCGCAGCGGTGCGCGTGGGCGAGGGCGCGCGAGCACGGCCGCGCGCGGGATCTGACGCCCGCCCCGAAGTGGATGGGTGTCCCTGGGGGTGCTGGTCCCCTGCCCGCCGGTCAGCGTCCTCGACGCCTCCGAGCTCCCCACGGCGGGTATGTCAACACGTCGACACCTCCGATCCTCGCCGCACCGCGGGCATGTCAACCCCTTGTCAGAGAAGTCCTGCGACGTTGCGGTGAGGGGGTTGACGCGCGTCGGCCGCGAGCGGGTCGGAAGCCGTCAACCCGTTGACACGTCCCCCGGGCGGTCGAGGTCCTGGGCCGCCCCCTCGGACCCAGCTACAGCTCGCCGGCCCGGTGCCGCCGCCCGAGGTCCTCGATCAGGTCGGCCGCCCGCGTCTTGCCGTCGCGCCGGCGGATCTCCTCGCCCTCGCGCGCCATGCGCGCCCGCAGCTCCTGGTCGCCGAGGAGCCGCTCGATCGCCCCGTGCAGCTCGCGCTCCTCGAACCGGTACGTGTCCAGGCGCACGCCGTACCCGAGCTCGTCCACCCGCTGGGCGTTGTCGTACTGGTCCCAGAACAGCGGCAGCGCGATCATCGGCTTGCCGAAGTGGAACGACTCGGTGGTCGTGTTGTTCCCGCCGTGCGTGATCACGAGGTCGACGAGGGGGATGATCGAGGTCTGCGGCACCCGGGCCTCGCCCCACATGTTGTCCGCGAGCTCGTACTCGTCGGCCCGCGGCCCCTTCGAGACGATGTAGCGGTGGGGCGTCCGTGAGAGCACGTCGACGAGGCGCTG
Source organism: uncultured Actinomycetes bacterium (assembly GCA_964640965.1). Taxonomy (GTDB): domain Bacteria; phylum Actinomycetota; class UBA4738; order UBA4738; family HRBIN12; genus HRBIN12. The sequence continues at coordinate 2,899 of CAZXJB010000006.1, forward strand.
CATGAGCTCCACGTCGGCCGAGCCGAGCGAGCCGAGCGACAGGTAGATGAGCGCGCCCTCGCCCTCGCGCAGGTGCTCGGGGACCTCGAACGGCTCCTCGGTCTCGCGGACGCTCGAGTCCAGGCGATGCCAGGTGGGCGGGAGCGGGCGCGAGCGTCGGTAGTCGGCGAACTCGGGGTACAGGTACAGGTTCAGGTACCGGGACTCGTGGATGAACTCCAGGTCCGGCAGCGGCGGCGCGCCGGCCTCCACCACGAAGGCGTTCGTCGCCTCCCACAGCTCCCGGTGGGTCCGCCCGTACTCGGCCCGGAACTCGTCCCAGCCGGTCCGGTCCGCGGTCGGGTAGCCGCTGAAGGTCGGGGGCAGGTCGGGGTCCTTCACCTCCAGCGGGTTGCAGGACATGATCCGCACCCACGGCGCGCCGTGCGTGAGCAGCGCGGGGAAGCAGCACACGTTGTCCTCGACGATCACGTCCGGCTCCACCCGATCGAGGATCTCCCGCAGCTGCGGCTCGCAGTAGCGGGCCCCGTCGATGAGCGACTCCCACACCGGTCGGATGAACGAGTCGAGCTGCTCGATCGTGGACTTGCGGAACTCCGGCGCCGTCTGGGTGATGAAGTCGGTCCAGAACTGGCCGGCGTCCTGCTCCTCCTCCGGCGGCGGCGCGAGGTCCACGAGGTCCTCCTCGAACCCGAGCGGCTCCAGGCGTCCCTTCCAGGAGGCCTCGGCGGCGAAGACCACGCGGTGGCCCCGGCGCTCGAGGACCTTCCCGATCCCGACGCAGTTGTTCGTCGGCCCGTACGCGCTCTCGGGCATGAACACGATCGTCAGGCGCTCGTCGCTCATCGTGGCGGCAACCTCCGGTCCGGACTCCCGGGCAAGGGTAGCGGAACGTAGCCCGTCCTGGGGCTCAAGCGCATCCCCCGACCGGCCGATACCCATCAGGGGAGCCGGAGGTCCATGCCCGAGAAGGTGCTCGTCGTCGACGACGATCCCGACATCGCGAAGTTCATCGAGGTGAGCCTCACCCGCGCCGGGTACGAGGTCGCGGTGGCGCACGACGGCCACGAGGCGCTGGATCTCGTCTCGGCCGAGCGGCCCGACCTCGTGCTGCTCGACATCATGCTGCCGACGATCGACGGCTTCGAGGTCGCGGCCGAGCTCCGTCGGCGCGCGCGCCTCGCAGGCATGGGCATCATCGTCGTCACGGCGCGGAACCTCTCCGAGGACCACCTCCGCGGCCTCGCGATCGGCATCGACGACTACATCGTGAAGCCGTTCGAGCCCGACCTCCTCGTGGCTCGCGTCCGGGCCGCCCTCCGGCGCCTGCGCGAGATGCGCTCGCTCTCGCCCCTCACCGGGCTGCCCGGCACGGTCCTGATCGAGCAGGAGGTCCGCCGGTGCCTCGAACGGGGCCTGCCCTTCGCGCTCCTGTACGCGGACCTCGACCACTTCAAGGTCCTGAACGACACGAAGGGCTGGGACGTCGGCGACCGAGTGATCCTCGCGGCCGCTCGGGTGCTGGACGAGGCGGTCCGGCGCCTCGGCGGTCCCGACGCCTTCGTCGGCCACATCGGCGGGGACGACTTCGTCGCGCTCGTCGAGCCGGAGGCGGCGGAGGCGGTGGCCCGCCGCGTGTGCGAGCGCTTCGACGAGGAGGCCCGGGCCTTCTACGGACCCGAGGAGCTCGAGCGCGGCTCCATCGAGGCGGTCGATCGGCGCGGGCAGACGGTGCGGCACCCGCTCGTCGCGATCTCGGTGGGCGTGGCGACGACGGCCGTGCGCACCTTCGCGGGGTTCAGCGAGGTGGTCGCGGTCGCGACCGAGATGAAGCAGGCGGCCAAGCGCGCCGAGGGGTCCTGCTACGCGGTCGACCGGGGCTGACGCCCGAGCGCCGGTCGACGACGAAGGTGCACCCGCCCGACGTCCCCGGCCGGGGGGGCGGGTCAGGTCACGACGATCCTCCCCGTCATGTCCGGGTGGATCGTGCAGCGGTAGCGGAACGTCCCGCGGGTCCGGAAGACGCGGCTGAACGTCTCTCCCGGTTGGAGCACGCCCGAGTCCCACACGCCCGTGGTCGAGGTCGTCGTGTGGCTCACGTCCCCCCGGTTCACCCACCGGACCCGGGTGCCTTTCGGGACCTCGAGCCGACGGGGGCGGAAGGCGAAGTCCACGATCCGCAGGCGCTCGACGCTCGCGAGCGCGACCGTCCGGGGCTCGCGCCCGGAACGAACCGGCCCCCGCTCGACGCCGACCGGCGCCGTCAGGGCCGCCCCGGACGCCGCCCCGAGCGTGAGCGAGGCGACCACCGTCCCCGCCAGCACCCCCACCACCATCCGCGGAAGCCGCGCTCGGCCCCCCGTCCTCGTCCGCCGCGTCCGCCTCGATCCTCGTTCCCGCATCGATCACCTCCCGGCTCCTGGGCGCTCGGCCCCCGCGTTCCCACCCGTGCTTCCGGGCGAGGACCCCGACCGGTTCACCGGCCGGTACCCTTGGGCGCATGGAGCAGGAGCCCGCGACCGGCCCGGCCGCCCGGCCGCGGGGCGGGTTCGTCGACCGCACGTTCCGCTCGCTGCGGGTCCGCAACTTCCGCCTGTTCATCGAGGGCCAGCTCCTCTCGAGCGTCGGGACGTGGATGCAGTGGGTGGCCGCCCCCTGGCTCGTCCTGCAGCTCACGGACAGCGGCGTGGCGCTCGGCATCGACACGGCCCTCGGCGCCCTGCCGATCCTGCTGTTCGGGGCCTGGGGCGGGGTGCTCGCCGACCGCTTCGACAACCGCCGGATCCTGATCTGGACGCAGGGCCTGTATGCGGCGCTCGCGCTCGCCCTGTTCGCGCTCGACGCCACCGACGTCGTCAACGTCTGGCACGTGTACCTGCTCTCGTTCCTCACCGGCATCGTCGGGGCGGTCGACATGCCGACCCGGCAGACCTTCTTCCTCGAGATGGTCGGGCCCGAGGACCTCACGAACGCGATGAGCCTGAACACCGCGACCTTCACCGGCTCGCGGATCGTGGGGCCGGTCATCGCCGGGGCGATGATCGGCACGGTCGGCACGGCCCCGGTGTTCCTCGTGAACGCCGTGACCTACCTCGCGGTCGTCGCGGCGCTCCTCGCGATGCGGACCGCCGAGCTCCATCCGCGCGAGCGAGCCGCGAAGGCGCGGGGGCAGGTGCGCGAGGCGCTCCGCTACGTGCGGCGCACGCCGGAGCTCGCCCTGCCGCTCGCGCTCATGGCCGTGGTGTTCACGCTCTCCTTCAACTTCTCGGTGCTGGTTCCGCTGCTCGCCGTCCGGGCGTTCCACGGCGACGCCGGGACCTTCGGTGGGCTCCTCGCCCTCATGGGCGTCGGCTCCCTCGTCGGGGCGCTCGCGATGGCCTCCCGCTCCTCGAGCTCCACGCCGACGCGCCTCGCCTGGTCCGCGGTCGCGCTCGGCCTCGCCTCGCTCCTGCTCGCCCTCGCCCCGAGCCTCGCGCTCGCCTGGCTCGTCGTGCCCCTGGCGGGTGCGGCGGCGATCGCGTTCATGATCACGGGCAACTCGACCCTCCAGCTCCGCTCGGCGGAGGGGTTCCGCGGGCGCGTGATGGCCCTCTACACGGTGGTCTTCATCGGCAGCACGCCGATCGGCGGGCCGATCGCCGGGGCGGTGGGGGAGCACCTCGGGCCGCGGGTCGGGCTCGCCGGCGGCGCCCTCATCGCCATCGCCGCCGGGCTGTGGGCCCTCCGGCGGGCGCGGGCCCTGGGTCATGCTGCGGTTCGTCCCCGGCCGCTGCCCGGGGATGTCGCTCCCGCGGAGTAGGGTCCCGCTGTGGGGTCGTGGGACGCCATGATGACGCCATCATGATGACACGCACCCAGATCACGCTCGATCCGGAGCTCCATCGCAGCCCCTACGCGCGACGCGGGTTCATCGACCATCAGACGCTGACCTTCGACGCGTACCTGAAGCTCATCGACGATCGGTTCCTCGGTGGCGAGCGTCTCGACCCGGCCACGATGTCCCGCCCCGACTCCCGCCCGCTCGTGCGCGAGTCCCTGGACGTCCTCGGCGACCTCACGGCCGAGTTCGACTTCACCCAGCCGCCCCGGCCCCCGCTCATCCTGGACCCGACGCCCTTCAAGTAGCGGTTCGAGCGCCGAGCGGAGGCCCGCGGCGCGCCGGCCCGCCACCCTCACTGGAGGTGGCGGGGGACCTCCCGCTCCCAGCGCCGGCGGGTGAGCTCGCGGCCGTCCTCGTGCACGACGAGCTCGAGCTCGAGCCGGTACGTGTGGGCGTCCGAGCGGAGCGAGCCGGTGGCCTCGGTCCGCACGGTGACCTCGGGCCAGGCGATCTCGTACCGGTACCGGCCCTGGGCGAGCGCCTGTCCGGGGTCGGTCGTCGAGACCGTGATGCGCCCGCCGCCGAGGGAGGACACCCGCGCGCCGTCCTCGGTCTCCTCCTCCGAGTCGTGCCCGATCACGACGCTCCGCGTGCGCGCGAGCACGTCGTCCTCGATCCGCCAGGTGGCCTTGCGGACGGCCGGGGCCGGCTCGCCGGGGGCGAAGGTGGGGGCCTCGGTCACGAGTGGAGGGCCCTCGAGGACCGGGAGGATCAGGCGCGAGCCCTCCCGGGAGACGGAGATCGTGCCGGGCAGGGGCGGGGGCCAGCTGCTCGGGAAGTCGGCCGCTGCGAGGTCCAGCCGGATGCGGTGCCCGGGCTCGAAGACGTACGCGGTCGCGTCGAGCTCGAGCTCGACCGTGTAGGTGCGGCCGGGCTCGAGCGGCGCGGGGTGCTCGTGCGAGTCGCGGTGCGTGAGGTTGAGGATGCCGCGGGTGACCAGGGCCGAGGTCCCGTCGGGGAAGGCGTCGCAGAGCTTGGCCGAGACGTAGGCGACCGGCACGTCGGTGCTCACCGAGAGGACCACGCGCGGGTGGCCCATGATCTCGAGCTCCTCCTCGAGCGGCGGCCACTCGTAGACGAGCGAGAAGGCCTCGTCGGCGCGCTGGTCCCACGGGGTCCCGAAGGGCAGGTCGTCGGCGCACCAGATGGAGCCGGTGACCCCCACCTCGCCGCGGATCTCGAGCTGGTCCCGCGGGGGGCGGCGGCCGGAGACCGAGGCGCTACTGAGGGGGCGGACCTGCTCGCGCAGGCGCTCGGGCGGCCAGGTCGGCTCGGAGCGCCAGGCGCCGCGGAAGGACCCCAAGTCGGGCTCGGGCGGGGTGGGGCGGCGGACGAAGATCCGGATGGGGGGCTCGTCCCGGCCCTCGTCGAGGCCGCGGAGGTAGCGGTCGAACCAGCGGATGAGCTCGCGGACGATGTCGATCCGGGGGCCCGGCATCGACGAGCTCGGGCTCATGTGGCTCCAGGGGCCGAACAGGAGCGCCTTGGGCGCCCGCAGGGCGGCGAACGTCCGGAAGGCCATGTTGTGGTACCCGTCGGCGTGCCCCGCGACGATGAGGGTCGCGGCCTCGATGTCCTCGTACCTGCCGTGCAGCGAGCCGTGGCGCCAGTAGTCGGTCTCCGTCTGCTCCTCGAGCCAGCGGAGCATCCACGGCTCGGTCCGCTCGATGCGCTCGAGCCAGCGCGCGCGCCAGTCGGGGCCGGCGAGCGCGGGGACGGGCGGCAGCGCGTTCATCGCGACCATCGACAGGGGGTAGTCGAGGACGTCGATGCCCCGCCGCGCCCCGCCGCCGTAGTGGACGTCGTCGGTGTAGCGGCGATCGGTGGCGAAGATCGGGACGATGGCCCGCAGCGCCGGGGGCCGGAGCATCGCGACCTGGATCGCGTTGAAGCCCGAGTAGGACTTGCCGAACATGCCGACGGCGCCGGTGCTCCAGGGCTGCGTCGCGAGCCAGTCGATCACCCGCAGCCAGTCCCGGTGCTCGCGCTCGGTGTACTCGTCGAGGGCGATCCCCTCCGAGGAGCCGGTGCCGCGCACGTCGGCGCGGCAGACGACGTACCCGCCCTCGCGGCACAGGCGGCGGTAGTCGTGGGTCTGACCCCACGTGACGTCGTCCTTGCGGTACGGCCGCGCCTCGAACAGCACCGGCCAGGGACCCGCTCCCTCGGGGAAGAACAGCGTCACGGCGATCCGGACGCCGTCGTCCATCTCGAGGAACCGTCGCTCCTCCCTCGCGGCTGGCACGGTCGGCGTCATCGTCCTCCTCGCTCCTCGCTCTCGGCTCGTCGCTCCCGCTTCCCAGCCTCCGGGATCCGGGCGACCTCGGCTCGAGCTGCGCCACGAGGATCCTAGTCCGATCGCCTGGCGTGGCGGTCGAGGCGGACCCGGCGAGCATCCAGCGGACGGGAGCCGTGGTAGCGTCCGAGCGTGCCGGAGCGCAGCCGTGACTGGATGGAGCAGGCCCGTCGGGATCTCGACTCGGCGAGGTGGCTCATGCGCGGCGGGTACCACGAGTGGGCGTGCTTCGCTGCACAGCAGGCGGCGGAGAAGGCCGTGAAGGCGGTCTACGCCAAGCTCGGGGGTGCGGCGTGGGGTCACGCCGTGGCGGACCTCGTCGCCGGCCTGACCGAGCGGGTGGAGATCCCGGAGGAGATCCGAGCGGCGGCGAGACGCCTCGACCGCTTCTACGTCCCGGCTCGGTACCCGAACGGATGGGAGACGGGGAGCCCGCACCGGTACTTCGAGGAGGAGGACGCCGATGGCGCGGTCCGTGATCCGGACGCGGTCCTTCGGTTCTGCGAAGGTCTTCTGGCTCGATAGGGATGCGGCCCTTGGGGGCCTGCGGGCCGCCGCGGAGCGGCTGCTCGCCGAGCATGAGGAGGTCCTCGCCGTGTACCTGTTCGGATCGCTCGCGGAAGGCCGGGCGGTCCCGGGGAGCGACGCCGACGTCCTCGTGCTGCTGGAGCGCTCTGAGCTCCGCTGGATGGACCGTCCGCTGCGGTACGGCCCCGCCTTCGACGGCGTCGGCCTGCCGGTCGAGCTCTTCTGCTACACGCGCCAGGAGGTCGAACGGGTCCCCCTCGCCCGCCACGCGCTCGCGGGCGGGATGCTGCTCGCCGGGCGGGGCTGACGTCGCGACCCCCGCGCGACGATGCGGCTGGCAGGCTAGGTGCGCAGGGCGCCGGCGCGCTCGAGCGCTCGCGCGACGGTGACACCGATCTCGGCGGGGTTGCGCACCACCGTGAGCCCGAGCTCCTCCATCGCGTCGAGCTTGGCCTGCGCGGTGTCCGAGTCCCCGGCGATGACCGCCCCGGCGTGCCCCATGCGCCGCCCGCGCGGGGCCGAGACGCCGGCGACGAACCCGACGACCGGCTTGGTCATGTGCTCGGCGGCCCAGCGCGCGGCCTCGACCTCCTGGGGCCCGCCGATCTCGCCGATCATCACGACGGCGTCGGTCTCGGGGTCCTCCTCGAAGGCCTCGAGCACCGTGCGGAAGTCCACCCCGTTCACCGGGTCCCCGCCGATGCCGACGCACGTGGACTGCCCCAGTCCGAGCCGGCTCATCTGGCTCACGGCCTCGTAGTTCAGCGTGCCCGAACGGCTGACGACGCCGATGCGGCCCGGCGAGTAGATGTGGGCCGGCATGATGCCCACCTTGCACCGCCCGGGCGTGATGATCCCCGGCGAGTTCGGCCCGATGATCGTGGTGGCGCGGCCCGTGAGGTACCGCTTCGTCTTCACCATGTCGTGGACCGGGACGCCGTCGGCGATGATGACGGCGACCTCGACCCCCGCCTCGATCGCCTCGAGGAGCGCGTCCACCGCGACCTGGGGAGGCGCGAAGACCCCGGTCACGTTGGCGCCGGTCTCGGCCACGGCCTCCTCGACGCTGTCGAACACCGGCAGGCCGAGGTGCGTGGTCCCGCCCTTGCCCGGCGTGACCCCGCCGACCACGTTCGTGCCGTGCTCGATCGCGTCCTTCGCGTGGAAGGTGGCGTGCTGCCCCGTGAAGCCCTGGATGATCACGCGCGAGGTCTCGTCCACGAACACGCTCATGCCCGCACCCCCTGCGGCACCGGCTCGTACCCGGCCTCGGCCGCGCGTAGCGTGGCGACGGCCTTGCGGGCCCCGTCGTCGAGGTCCTCGGCGACGAGGAGGTCGAGGTCGCTCTCGGCGAGGATCCGTCGGCCCTCCTCCACGTTGGTCCCCGCCAGGCGCACCACGATCGGCACCTCGATCTCCTGCGAGCGGGCGGCGCGCACCACCCCCTCGGCGATCCAGTCGCAGCGGTTGATGCCGGCGAAGACGTTCACGAGCACGACGCGGACGTTCGGGTCCGAGAGCACGATCCGGAACGCGTTCGCGACCTTCTCGGGGCTCGCGCCGCCGCCGACGTCGAGGAAGTTCGCCGGGCGAGCCCCGTGGAGCACGATCGCGTCCATCGTGGCCATCGCGAGCCCCGCGCCGTTCACGATGCACCCGACCTGCCCGTCGAGCGCGATGTAGCTCAGCCCGTGGCCGTGGGCCTCGACCTCCTTGGGGTCCTCTTCGTCGAAGTCCCGCAGCTCGGCGACCTCGCCCTGACGGAAGAGCGCGTTGTCGTCGAACGAGAGCTTCGCGTCGAGGGCGAGCAGGTCCCCGTCCTCGGTCTCGACGAGCGGGTTGATCTCGACGAGCAGCGCGTCCTTGTCGCACATGAGCCGGTAGAGGCGCTTGAGCAGCCGCACGAAGGGCGCCATGCGGTGCTGCAGGCCGATGGCCATCGCGAGCTTGCGGCACTGGAAGTCGAGCAGGCCCGTCGCCGGGTCGACGATCTCGGTGTGGATGCGCTCCGGGCGCTCGCGCGCCACCTGCTCGATGTCGACGCCGCCGTCGGCGCTCGCGATGACCGCGACCCGTTGCGTCGCACGGTCCACGGTCATGCCGAGGTACCACTCGCGGTCCACCCGGCACGCGCGCTCGACGAGCACGCGTTGCACGAGCTGCCCCTGCGGGCCCGTCTGCTCGGTCACCAGGCGCGAGCCGATCATGCGGTCCACGAGCTCGCGCAGCTCCTCGCGGGAGGCGGCGATCCGAACCCCGCCCGCCTTGCCCCGCCCGCCGGCGTGGATCTGCGCCTTCACGACCCAGCGGTTACCGCCGATCTCCTCGGCCACGCGCGCCGCGGCGCGGTCGGAGTAGGCGACCTCGCCGGGCGGCACCGGGATCCCGTAGGCGCGCAGCAGCTCCTTGGCCTGGTACTCGTGGATGTTCATCGTTCCCCCGCCTTCGCCAGCACGTTCTCCGCCATCCGGATCGAGGCGGCGTCGATCAGCCGTCCGTCGAGCGTGACGGCGCCCTTGCCCTCGGCCGCGGCCCGGCGCATCGCCTCGACGATGCGGCGGGCGCGCTCGACCTCCTCCTCGCTCGGGGTGAAGACCTCGTTCGCGAGCGCGATCTGCGAGGGGTGGATCGCCCACTTGCCCTCGCACCCGAGCGCCGCCGCCCGCCGCGCGGCCGCGAGGTACCCCTCGGCGTCGCCGATGTCCCCGTACGGGCCGTCGATCGGCCGCAGGCCGAAGGCGCGGGCCGCCGCCACCATCCGCGAGAGGGGGGCGTGCCACTGGTCGCCCCAGTGGAACGCGCGGCGACCCTGCTCGTCCGGGTCGGTGAGGACGCCGTAGGCGGGGTTCGCGCCGCCGATGTTGGTCGTGCGCGCCCCGACGCTCGCGGCGTAGTCGGCGACGCCGAAGACCATCGCCTCCAGGCGCTCCGGGCAGGCCGCCGCGATGGCCTCGACGTTGGCCATCCCCGCCGCGGTCTCGATCAGGACCGACAGGCCGACCGGGGGGATGCCTCTGGCCTGCTCGATCTGCGAGCAGAGGGTCGCCACGAAGGCCACGTCCGAGGGCGAGCCGACCTTCGGCACGAGCAACAGGTCGAGCCGCTCCCCGGCGCGCTCCATCACCTCGACGACGTCCCGGTAGCACCAGGGCGTGTCCAGGCCGTTGATGCGGACGCTCACCGCGCAGGCCGACCAGTCGAGCTCGAGCAGGGCCGAGATCGCGAGCTCGCGGGCCCGATCCTTCTCCTCGGGCGCGACGGCGTCCTCCAGGTCGAGGAAGACGACGTCGGCGCCGAGCGTCGGCGCCTTGGCGACGGCGCGCTCGTTCGTCGCCGGGACGGCGAGCTCGCTGCGGTGCGGTCGATCCTTCCGAGGCATGGGAGCGCGCAGTCTCGCACGGCTCCGGGCCTCCCCTCCATCGACGCTTCGGCGGGTCCGCGGCCCGCCGGCTCGCCTGAACGGCGGTTCAACCCGGCCCGTGGGCCTCCCTCAGGGACCGAGCAGCGGCGCGGGCACGACGGCGATGCCGTCCGGACGCCGGTAGGCGTGGGGGCCGGTCGTGACCACGACCGCGTCGAGCAGGTCGGGGCCGATCTTGGCCGCGAGCCACTTGAGGTACCGGAGCGCTCGATCGTCCGGCACCTGGCCGAGCTTCACCTCGATCGCCACGACCCGGCCGTCGTCTCGCTCGACGATCAGGTCGATCTCACGCTCACCCCCGTGGGTCCTGAGGTGGCCCACGCGGGCCCCGGCGGCTTGCGCGTAGACGCGGACGGAGAGGGTGACGAGGGACTCGAAGAGCCCGGCGAGGAAGGGCCCGTCCCGGGGGATCGGTGGAGAGGCGGGCTCGCCCCGCAGCAGCGACTCCCGGGTGGCGCCGACGAGCCGGGCGGCGAGCGCGGGGTCCGCGAGATGGTGCTTCGGTGGCTGCGAGAGTCGAGCGAGGGGTCCTCCAGAGGGCATCCACGCCGGGACCGGGTCCAGGATGAACAACCGCTCCAGGACGTCGCGGTAGGCGAGGACGGTGGTCATGGCGGGCTTGCCTTCCTCGCCCGGCGTCGAGGCGGCCCTGATCTTCTCGAGCGAGGCCGTGGTGCCGGTGGCGGCCGCGTAGGCACGGAGCCACCGCCGCAAGGCGGCGGGGTTGCGGACCGGGCGCCCAAGCTCCGCGACGTCGCGATCGATCACGCGGTCGAGGTACCCGTCCAGCTGGGCCCGCAGGCTCCGCTCGGTGAGGTGCCGAAGGCCGGGGAAGCCCGAGCGAAGGATCTCCTCGGTGAGATCCTTGAGGCCGAGCGCAGAGGTTCCGCTGACGGGGGGCCGGGTCCCCGTCAGCAGCTCGGCGAGGCTCACGGTCGGGCGCACGTCGAGGCGCTCGGCGAGCGAGAGGGGGCGCATCCGGACCGAGACGATGCGGCCGGCCCCGGTGTGGGTCTCGGGGCGCCGGGACGCGGCCGATCCGGTCAGGACATACCGTCCCGCGGGCGCTCCCCGGTCGACCTCGCGGCGGATCCGGTCCCACACCGAAGGGACGAGCTGCCACTCATCGACGAGCACGGGCGCCGGGGCGACGGCGACCAGGCCGGGGTCCGCCTCCACCACCGTCCGTTGGCCGGGGTCGTCGAGGTGGAAGGTGGTGGTCGCCCTGCGCGCGGCCGTGGTCGTCTTCCCGATCGCCCTCGCGCCCTCGACCAGGACGGCCGGGAGCTCGGCCATGAGCAGGTCGAGCTCATGATCGACGACGCGCGGTCGATAGCTCGGCTCGGGCGTCCTCCGCGGATCCATGCGGCTAGGCTAGCATCTCGCGACAGCTGGCACTAATATCTCGCAGAGCTTAGCGCCATGATTTCGCACCACTCTATGCTATGATTTCGCACCACTCTACGCTATGATTGCGCAGCTCTCGAAGCGATGATCGAGCGGCTCTCCGGCGGCCACCCTGAGGCACCGGGCCGTGGCTACGACCCGGCGAGCGCCGCGCGGACGTTCGGCACGGTGTCGTCGGGCGCGACCTTGTACCAGGCGTGCGAGATCCGGCCCTCCTCGTCCACGAGGAACGCCGAGCGGATGATGCCCATGGAGGTCTTCCCGTACAGGGTGCGCTCGCCCCAGACGCCCCAGGCCTCGGCGACGGCGTGGTCAGGGTCGGAGAGCAGGGGGAACCCGAGCCCGTGCTTGGCGTCGAACGCGGCCTGGGCCTCGGGCTCGTCGGGGCTGATCCCGAGCACGTCGACGCCGAGCGAGGCGAGGTCCTCGCGGGCGTCCCGGACGGCGCAGGACTGGGTCGTGCACCCCGGCGTGTCGGCCTTCGGGTAGAAGTACACGAGCACCTTGCGCCCGCGGTGGTCGGCGAGCGCGCGCGGCCTGCCGGCCTGGTCGGGCAGCGTGAAGTCGGGGGCGGGGTCGCCCGGCTCGAGCCGTCCCATGCTCCACAGCCTAGCGAGGGACGCGGGAAGCGCCATCGCGCTAGGGTCGGGGGCGGAGGTTCCCCGAGCGGAGGTGCGAGATGGGATACGGACGGACGGTGCTGCTCGACGAGCCGGTGACCGAGGTCATCCCGAGGGTCAAGGAGGCGCTGAAGGCCCAGGGCTTCGGGGTCCTCACCGAGATCGACGTCCAGGCCACGCTGCGCGAGAAGATCGGGGCCGAGACCGACCCGTACGTGATCCTCGGCGCGTGCAACCCGCGTCTCGCGCACCGGGCGCTCGAGCTGGAGCCCGACGTCGGGCTGCTCCTGCCCTGCAACGTGGTCGTGCGCACGCACGAGGGCCGGACGGTGGTCTCGGCGCTCGACCCCGGGGTCATCGCCGAGCTCGCCGATCACCCGGAGCTGGGGCCGATCGCGGAGGAGGCCACGCGCCTGCTCGACGCCGCCCTGGAGTCGCTCACGGCCGGCTGACGCAGCCGTCGACCGGCTACGCGGCGGGCGTGTGCTCCGGGCAGAGCATCCGAGCCTCGGCCTCCGAGAGGAAGCGCTCGATGAGCGCGCACCGGTGCGGCGCGGGGGTGCCGGGCGCCGCGTTCGGCCGGAAGTGGACGCACCCGGCGCACGGGGCCGCCACGACGAGGGCCCCCGACCGCTGCAGCCCGGCGACGAGCGCGCCGAGCCCGAGCTCGAGCCGCTCGAGCGAACGGCGGTCCAGGGTTTCGAGCTGGTCCTGCAAGGCCGCCGTCACCCGCTCGAGCCGTGCGAGGAGCGCCCGCCCCGACCTCGTGAGCGCGAGCACCCGCCGCCGCCCGTCGTAGGGGTGGGGACGGCGCTCGAGGAGGCCTCGCTCGACCAGGGGCTCGCAGATCCCTACGGCCGTCGCGTGGCGGACGCCGAGCACCCGCGCGAGCTGGCCGACCGTGGCCATGTCGGGGCGCACCCGGCCGGCGAAGCGCAGCGTTTCGGCCTGGGCGGGGGTGAATCCGAGACCCGCGGCGCCCTCCCGCAGGCTCGCCTCGAGCGCCCGCGACAGGCGGAGGAGGGAGGCGAGGACGCCGGCCACGACCCGCTCGTGCTCCGATCCGTCCCGAGGTCCTCCGCCCACGCCGTGAGGATATCGGTAGGAGTCCTTGAGTTCCAGCGTCGGGCGTGATATGTAGGAGCCCTACGGATATCGCTGGACGGCCGACGAGCGACGCGCCGTCCCCTGGCACGAGGAGGAGGTGGTGCGCATGAGCACGGCGACGATCCCCGGCTACCGGATGGGGGATCCGACGCTGCCGAAGGGTGCGCTCGACGTCCGGGCGTTCGAGCGCCTCTGCGCCGCGACCCTGTTCACCGACGAGGACCGGAAGGCCCTCCGCGAGGCGAAAGAGATCGTGGCGCCCCACGTGGAGGAGCTCCTCGACGTCTGGTACGGGTTCGTCGGGAGCCACGACTTCCTGCTCGCCTCCTTCTCCGGCCCCGAGGGTCCCAACGCCGACTACCTCGCGCGGGTGCGGGCGCGCTTCGGGCAGTGGGTGCTCGACACGCTGGAGGCCGAGGACGACCAGGCCTGGCTCGACTACCAGGCCGAGGTCGGCCGTCGCCACGCCCGCGGCAAGAACGAGACCGACGAGGCCGGCGAGACGCCCGACCACGTCGCGTTCCGCTACGTCGTGGCGCTGATCTACCCGATCTACGCCACGATGCGGGACTTCCTCGCCAAGGGGGCGCGGGACGCCGAGCACCTCGAGCGCATGCACCAGGCCTGGCTGAAGGCGGTCATCCTGAACGTCGCCGTCTGGAGCCAGGCCTACGTCGACCGCGACCTGTACTGAGCAGGCTCAGGGCTCGAGCTGAGCGGCGAGCTCGGCGGGCTCGGTGACGGGCAGGCGGCAGGTGAAGCGCTCGCACACGTAGGCGGTCGGGCGGCCGTCGAGCGTGGCGCGATCCCGGAGCAGCGGGACGCGCTCGCCCGCGGAGCCCTCCCCGCCGACGGCCAGCACGTGGTTCGGCAGGAACCGCCGGACGAGCACCTCCTCGACCAGCGCCCGCGTGCGCGGGTCCTCGGACGGCCCCACGATCGCGACCTCGTGCAGGGGGCCGAGCGCGAGATCCAGGGCGCAGAGGGCGTGGCCGAAGCCGGTCGGGGCCCCGGCCATGAGCTCCCGCACGAGGCGGAGCGCCGAGAGCGCCGCGCGCTCGTAGCGCTCCTCGCCCGTGAGGTGGGCGAGGCGCAGCAACACGTCCGCCGCGGCCGAGTTGCCGCTCGGCGTCGCCGTGTCGACCAGCTCCTTGGGGCGCACGACGAGGGGCTCGGCGTCGCTCGCCGTCTGGAAGAAGCCGCCGCGCTCGGGGTCGTGGAACCGCTCCACGACCGCCTCAGCCAGGGCGAGGGCCTCGTCGAACCAGCGCACGTCCCAGGTGGTCTCGTACAGGACCAGGCAGGCCTCGGCCATCAGCGCGTGATCGTCGGCGTACGCCGGCGGGCCGACGCGCCCCGCCCGCCAGGAGCGCGCGAGCCGGCCATCCGGCAGGCGGAGCCTCTCGACCACGAACGCGGTGGCCGCCTCCGCGGCCTCCACGTACCGGGGCTCGCGGAGCACCCGCCCGACCTCCGCGAGGGCCGAGATCGCGAGCCCGTTCCAGGCCGCGACCACCTTGTCGTCGGTGGCCGGCCGGACGCGACGCTCACGGAGCTGGAAGAGCATCCCGACCGCGGCCTCGAGCTCCGCGGCGAGCTCCTCCGGCCGAGCCCCGAGCTCATCCGCCACTTGCTCGAGCGGCCGGGGCAGCCACAGGACGTTCGTGCCCTCCCAGTTGCCCTCCGGGCGCGCGCCCAGCGTCCGCGCCACGCGCTCGCCTCCGGCCGAGACGAGCTCGTCCCAGGGCCAGACGTAGAAGCGACCCTCGACCCCCTCGGAGTCGGCGTCCTGGGACGAGGAGAACCCGCCCTCGGGCTGGCGCAGCTCCCGGAGGAGGTACTCGCAGGTCCGCACCGCCACCTCGCGGTGGACGGCGCGGCCGGTCACCTGCCAGGCGCGCACGTACAGCCGCGCCAGCTGGGCGTTGTCGGAGAGCATCTTCTCGAAGTGCGGCACGTGCCAGCGCTCGTCCGTCGAGTAGCGGTGGAAGCCGCCGCCGACCAGGTCGTGGATCCCGCCCGCAGCCATCGCCTCGAGCGTCCGCTCGACCATCGGGAGGGCCTCGGGGTCGCCCCGGAGGTGCCGCCGCAGCAGGAACTCGAGCGTCATCGGCTGGGGGAACTTCGGGGCGCCGCCGAACCCGCCGGCGACGGGATCGAAGGCCGCGCGGAGCGCCCGCGACGCCTCGGCGGAGAGCTCCTCGGAGAGCAGACCGTCCGCGGCCGTGAGCCGGCCGACCCGGGAGATGGCCTCGGTCACGCGCTCGGCCTGGGTCTCGGCCTCGGCGCGGCGCTCAGCCCAGACCTCCGCGATCGCCTCGAGGACCCGACGGAAGGCGGGCAGGCCGTGGCGGTCCTCCTTCGGGAAGTACGTGCCCGCGTAGAACGGCTTGCCCTCCGGCGTCAGGAACGCGGTGAGCGGCCAGCCGCCGTGGCCCGTGAGCGCCTGCACGGCGTCCATGTAGATCGCGTCGACGTCCGGCCGCTCCTCGCGGTCGACCTTGACGCAGACGAAGTGACGGTTCATCACGGCCGCGGTGCCGGGGTCCTCGAAGGACTCGTGGGCCATCACGTGGCACCAGTGGCAGGCCGCGTACCCGATCGACAGGAGGATCGGCTTGTCCTCCCGTCGGGCGCGCCCCAGCGCCTCCGGCCCCCACGGGTACCAGTCCACGGGGTTGTCCGCGTGCTGCAGGAGGTACGGGCTCGTCGAGCCGGCCAGGCGGTTCGGGCTCATCCGAACAGTCTCCCTCAAATCCCGGATGTGGGGCGCCGAAACATCTGGGGACGGACGTGCGGACGGAAGGCGTGATCGACGTGCTCGTGGTCGACGACCACGAGCTGTTCTCCGAGGCGCTGTCGCTGCTGCTGCAGGGCCGTTCCGACGTGCGCCTGGTCGGCGCGGCCCGGGAGGCGGAAGAGGCGCTCGCCCTCTGCGAGGCCGACCCGCCCGACCTCGTCCTCATGGACGTCGACCTCCCCGGCGTGGACGGGATCGAGGCGACGCGGCGGATCCGGGGCTCCCACCCCGAGACCAAGGTGGTCGTCGTCTCGGGGCTCGAGGACCCCGCGCTCGTCGCGAGGGCGATGGCCGCGGGCGCCTGCGGCTACGTCCCGAAGACCCGGGCCCCGGAGGAGATCCTCGACGTCGTGCACCGCGCGGTGGCCGGGGAGCTGGTCATGCCCGAGAGCCACCTCGCTCCGGTCCTGGCCGAGCTCGAGGCCGGCCGCGGCGGACCGCCGGGCGCGGTCGTGCTCCGGCGGCTCACGCCGAGGGAGGGCGAGATCCTCCGCGCGCTCGCGGCCGGGGACGGGATCCCCGAGATCGCGACGCGCCTGGGCATCAGCGCGCTGACGGTGCAGAGCCACGTGAAGAACATCCTGGCCAAGCTCGGGGTCCACTCGCGCCTGGAGGCCGTGACGCTCGCCTGGCGCACCGGGTTCGCCCCGACGGCGCGCTCGGCCTGAAGCTCGGCCCG
>CAZXJB010000006.1:19736-39192 GCA_964640965.1 uncultured Actinomycetes bacterium
CGGCCCGACGCGCGGCCCGACGCGCGGCGTGCGATAGCCTTCGGCGGAGATGGCCGAGCCCGGTACCACCGGCGCGGTCCGGGTCCTCATCGTCGAGGACCATCCCGTGCTGCGCGGCGTGATCCGCCTGGCGTGCGAGCAGGCGCCGGGCCTGGCGCTCGTCGGCGAGGTCGGGACCGGCGAGGAGGCGGTGGAGGCCTGCCGCGCGCTCCGCCCCGACGTCCTCGTGCTCGACCTCTCGCTGTCGGGCGCCCTCCAGGGCCTGGACGTCGCCCGGACCGTCGGGGCGGAGGGCACCGCCGGTCGCATCCTCATCCTCACGGGCCGCACCGACGAGCAGGCCATCTTCGAGGCGATGCGGGCGGGCGCGTACGGGTACCTGGAGAAGACCTCGGGCGTCCGGTTCATCGCGGAGGCGCTGCTGCGGGTGGCCGCGGGCGAGCGCGTGTTCACGCCCGAGCAGGAGCGCCTGGCCGTGGCCGAGCTCGGGCGCCAGGCGCGCCAGGCGCGGGAGGCGGCCGCGGTGCGGGAGACCCTCACCCCGCGCGAGGTGGAGATCCTCACGCTGCTCGCCCGGGGCCTGAGCGTGAAGCAGGTCGCCACGCGCCTTCGGATCGGGCCCCGGACCGTGGAGACCCACATCGGGAAGCTCTACCGGAAGCTGGGGGTGCGCAACCGGGTCCAGGCCGTCTCCCGGGCCACGGCGCTCGGGCTCGTCGAGCTCCGCTGACCCGGAGGGCGTTCCGCCCTCCCGCCCACCGCGTACAGCCCCGGGCGGCCTGTTCCGATATGGAAGAACGCAGGGCGCCATGGGAGCCGGGATGGCCCTATGCTCGGGGCGATGCAGTCCCTACCGTCGGCGCCGGGAGAGAGGAGACATGGCGAGACGCGGGGGCGAGCCCACCGGCGGGGGGCGCGCACCAAGCCGAGCGCGGCTCGGTGTGCTGCTGGTCGACCCCCTGCCGGTCGTCCGGGCGGGGCTCGCGCTGCTCATCGACGACCGGCCCGACATGGAGGTCCTGGCCGAGGCCGGCACGGCTGAGGAGGCCCTGACGGCGCTCGGGCGGTTGCGCCGAGGCAGGGTCGTGGTGCTCATCGGCCTCGGGATCGAGGGTGAGCACGACGCCTACTGGCTGATCCGCGCGGTCCGGGAGCGGTACCCGGGGGTGTCCATCGTCGCGGTGGGCGCCCGCGCCGAGCCGATGGCCATCTCACGCGCGCTCTTCGTCGGCGCCGACGGGTTCGTGGACAAGAACGCCGACCCGATCGAGTTCCTCCAGGCTCTGCGGAAGGTGGCGGCCGGGGATATGGTCCTCGTCGGCCCCCCCTCGGAGTGGGTGGGCGAGATCGCCCGGGGCATCGAGCAGCGGCACGAGATCGAGCGCCGGCTCACCGAGCGCGAGCGCGAGGTCCTGGCCGTCGCGGCCGAGGGGCTCACCGCGCGCGAGATCGCCGCGCGCCTCGGCGTGGCCGAGCGCACCGTGACCACGCACCTCGGCCGGATCTACGCGAAGCTCGGCGTCGGCACCCGCGTGGCCGCGATCCGCGTCGCGACCGCCTCCGGGCTCGTCCCGGCGGGCGACGGCCGGGCCTGAGCGCCCCGACGTGCTTGCATGGACCCTGCCGATGGTCCATGCTGCGGCGCGTTGGCATCCGGGGCAGGGCCTCGTGCGCGGGTACGTAGAACGACGTAGGCGAGCTCCGGGGAACTCGGAATTCCCGGTCCCGGGAGACTCCCGTACCGTTGCACGTGGCGACCGGGGGCCGACCTCGGGAGCCCAGGTACCTGGGAAGGGGGTGAACGGACTTGTTCTCGATCCTTCAGGGGGCGGTGCCGTACCTGCGGGCTCGGTTCAGCCGCGAGGACGGGGCGGTGGCCACCGAGTACGGCCTGCTGCTCGTCCTGATCGCGCTCGCCATCATCGTGGCGGCCATCGCGCTGGGCGTTGCGATCAGCAACGTGTTCCAGTCGGGCGCCGACACGCTGAACAGCAACGTCCCGTAACGAGCGCACCGCGAGGAACCCGAGAGCGGCCCGTCGGCCGCTCGCTCCCGAGCCCGGGGGAGCGAGGGGCCGACGAGCGAGGTCGAGGCCCACGAACGACGCGGACGTGGGAGAGCGCATGGGAGCAGGGGGACGTCGGCGAGGGCCCGGTGAGGGCGGCGCGGTGGCGGTGGAATTCGCGCTGATCCTGCCGGTGCTCCTGATGATCCTGATCGGGACCATCCAGTTCGGCATCGTCTACAGCGAATACCAGGTGATGGAGGGGGCCGCCCGCGAGGGCGCCCGCTGCGCCGCGGTCCAGGCGGCGGGGTTCAGCGACTGCGATCCCGCAGCGCGGGTCGACGCCGCCCTACCGGCCGGGTACACGCGCAGCGGCTCGGTCACGGTCTCGGTCGAGGGGGGCGGCGCCGCGTGCACGGATGCGACGGTCGGCGAGAACGTGACGGTCTCCTGGGAGCAGGAGTTCAGCCTCGGGCTGCTCGGCAACCTCGTCCCGGGGCTGCCGGACACGGTGACCCGGACGGTGCGGGGGACCTTCCGATGCGAGTGAGCCGGGGTCCGGTCGAGGACCGTGGCGCGGTCGCCGTCATGGTGGCGATCATGTTGGTCGTGCTCCTCGGGGTGCTCGCGCTCGTGATCGACCTCGGTCGCGCGGTCGGCATCCGGCGCGAGATGGTGAACGCGGCCGACGCGGCGGCCCTGGCGGCCGCCCAGCGGTGCGCGCTCAACCAGGGCGCAGGGGCCGCCACCGCCGCGGCGAACCAAACGGCCGCGCTGAACGATCCGACCGCGACCCTGGTGAGCATCGTGTTCGACCCGAGCTGTCGGCCGGCGCTCACGGCACCCGGTCCGAAGACCGTGACCGTCACCTACCGGCGGACAGTGGACTACTTCGTGGCGCCCATCCTGGGATTCCGGAGCGGCACCGTGACGACGACGGCCACCGCGACCTGGGCGGCGCCCGGCGTGGTGCCGATCACCGTGAACTCGCTCCCGCTGCAGGTCTGTCCCGAGGCGGTAGAGGGCGAGGATCCCGTCGAGTGCACGTTCGCGTACCCGAAGGACGAGTACGAGAACCCGCGCTGGGGCATCCTGGACCTTTCGCGATGGAACCAGACCCCGGGCTCCGCGACGGGCAGCGAGTGCAGGGTCGACGCGAACACGATCAGATCGATCATCGAGGGTGACATCACCTACACCCTCTCGGATCTGCAGCCGCTGCCGGCGTACGACTGTCTGGACAACGGACTCCAGTTCACGAACTGGAACCAGCTCGTCGGGGGCACCTGGTGGTTCCCGATCGTCGACGTCGCCCTTTCGAGGGGGGTCGTCGAGGGTCCGAACCGGCTGCGGCAGCAGTGGCCGGACGGGTGCACAGGCGCGGACATCCCCACCCTGCAGCAGCAGGGCGGGGATTGCCGGCTCACCGATGCGTGGGTCACGGGTTTCGTCCGGATGAGGGTCCTGGACGCCGAGAACCAGGGGAGCACGGTCGTCCTCACGATGGAGCGGGTGCCCTTCCGGGGGAGCTCGACGGGGATCCAGATCAGGCTGGTGCGATAGCGAACGCGACACGTCGGAAGGCGGAACAGGGGGGATAGCGGATGCGGTCTCGGGGTCTCGTGGTGGTGCTGGCGCTCATCCTGGCGACGGTCGCCACCGCTGCGGTGTTCCTGTACGCGCGCGGGGTGCGCGAGGAGGCGAGGACGGGCGGCGAGCTCACCACCGTCATCGTCTCCACGGTGGACATCCCCGCGAACACCGATCTCAACAGGCTGATCGCGGACGGGCGGTTCGTCGAGAAGGAGATCCCGACGGACGCCCTGGTGGAAGGGGCCGTCACGAGCGTCTCCCAGCTGCGGAACAAGCGGAACAACGCCGTCATCCTGGCCGGTGAGCAGATCCCGATCGCGCGGGTCGAGAGCGGCAAGCTGCCCGGGGGCGTGCTCAGCATCCCCGAGGGCCATCAGGCCATCACGGTGTCCCTGGATGCTCCGCGGGCGATCGGCGCGGCGCTGCAGGGCGGTGACAACGTGACGATCTACGCGACGTTCACCGACGTCCCCGTGCAGGAGAACAAGAAGCAGCAGCAGACCACGACCGGCCCGACCGCGCAGCAGCAGCCGGAGACCACGACGGCGACGGTCGTGCTGGTCCCGCAGGTCGAGGTGCTCCGCGTGATGGTCCCGACGACGACCACGACCCCGATCGGAGGCGGCGAGACCACGCCGGACACGACCGGTGACGTCCAGGTCACCCTCGCCTTCCTGCCGGAGGAGGCGCAGAGGTTCGTCTTCGCGCTCGAGCAAGGCTCGGTGTACCTGTCGCTGCTCCCGCCCCAGGCCGAGGGCGTCGAGCTGGAGCCGCTCACGGTCGAGGGGATCGTCAACCCGCCGAAGGTCAAGGGCACGAAGTAGTGGCGCAGCAGCAGGTCATCGCGGTCGGCACGCCGCAGACGTTCCGCGCGACGCTCGCGCGGGCGCTGGAGGTGGAGCCGGAGGACATCGGCTGGGTGCAGAGCGTCACTGCGGCCGAGGAGGTGCTGGTCGAGTCCGACGAGCCGGCCCACGTCCTCGTGCTCTCGCCCGAGGTGAAGGAGCCCGACGCGCTCGGCCTCGCGGAGTTCGTGGGCCGGGCCGCGCCGATGACGGCCATCGTCCTGGTCCGGGACAAGTCCTGGAACGGGCTGCTCCCGGCTGCGATGCGGGCCGGGATCCGGGACGTGGTCGACCTGACCCAAGGCAGCGAGGAGCTGCGCGACGCGGTCGAGCGGGCGATCGTCTGGTCCGAGAACCTGCGCACGCTCCGCGGGGCGATGGCCGCGAAGCCGGCCCACCGGGGGATGGTGATCTCGGTCTTCTCCTCCAAGGGGGGGACCGGGAAGACCTTCCTGACCACGAACCTCGCGGTCGCGATCGCGCAGCTGTCGGGCCAGGACACGGCCGTCGTGGACCTGGACGTGGACATGGGCGACGTCTACTCCTACTTCGGCCTCGAGCCTTTCCACCAGATCGACGAGCTCATCCGGCTGGGCGAGGGGGCGAGCCGGGACGAGGTCTACGCCGCGGCGACGAAGGTGGCCGAGCACGTCTGGGCCTTCGGGGCGGTCCCGGACCCGGCGATGCAGCCGCCGCCGGGGGAGGCCGTCGGGAAGTTCCTGCGCACGCTCCGCAACAACTTCGCCTACGTGGTGGTGGACGCCTCGGCCGATTACACCGACCTCGCGCTCGCGTGCTTCGACCTCTCGGACGCGACCTGCCTGGTCACCGGGCTGGACGTGGTGGGGGTGAAGCACCTGTCGAAGGCGCTCGAGACGCTCCTCACGATCGGACTGCCGCGGGAGCGGTTCCGCATCGTGCTGAACCGCGCCGACAGCAAGGTCGGGCTGGACGCGGCCGACGTCGAGCGCGTGATGAAGATCCAGGTGGACGCGATGATCCCATCCAGCCGGCTCGTGCCGATGTCGCTGAACAAGGGCCGGCCGGTGGTGATCGAGGAGCCCAGCTCGGAGGTCGCCCAGAGCATCAAGCGGCTCGCTCGACGGTTCGTCGGCTCCACGGACCAGGACCAGGGTGGTGAGGCCGCGCAGGAGCCTCCGCCCGAGAAGAAGAAGCGTCGTCTCTTCCGGCGTCGTTAGGAGGCAGCCATGTCACTCGCCGATCGTCTCGCGAAGGCTCAGCAGAAAGACCGGATCGCCGAGATCCGCCAGCGCGTGCAGGAGCGCCTCGTCGAGGTGCTGGGCCCGCGCCTGTACGACGCCTCGATGTCGGACACGGAGCTCGAGGGGCTCGTCCACCAGCGGCTGCGCGAGCTGCTCGACGAGGAGGAGCCCGGCCTCTCGCCCCAGGAGAAGCTGCTCATCGTCCGGCAGATCGGTGACAGCGTGCTGGGTCTCGGCCCGCTCGAGCCCTTCGTCCGCGACCCGGAGGTCACGGACATCCTGGTGAACGGGTGGGACTCGATCTACGTCGAGCGCGGCGGCAAGCTCTACTGGACCGGCGCGAAGTTCCACGACGAGGCCCAGCTGCGCCGCACGATCGACAAGATCGTGGGCAAGGTCGGCCGGCGGATCGACGAGTCCTCGCCGTACGTGGACGCCCGCCTGCCCGACGGTTCCCGCGTGAACGCGATCATCCCACCCCTCGCGATCGACGGACCCGCGCTGTCGATCCGGAAGTTCTCCGCCGATCCGTACCAGGCGGAAGACCTGATCTCCTTCGGAACCCTCACGCGCCCCGTCGTGGAGCTCCTCGACGCCTGCGTGCGCGGCCGGCTGAACATGCTCGTCTCCGGAGGGACCGGCGCGGGCAAGACGACGACGCTGAACGTGCTCTCCTCGTTCCTGCCGGACGACGAGCGCATCATCACGATCGAGGACGCGGCCGAGCTGCGCCTGCAGCAGCCGCACGTCGTGCGCCTGGAGTACCGGCCGCCGAACATCGAGGGCAAGGGTGAGGTCACGATCCGCGACCTGGTGCGGAACGCGCTGCGCATGCGCCCGGACCGGATCGTGGTCGGCGAGGTCCGCGGGGCCGAGACGCTGGACATGCTCCAGGCGATGAACACCGGCCACGACGGCTCGATCTCCACGATCCACGCGAACTCACCGCGCGACGCGCTCGCCCGGTTGGAGACGATGGCCCTCATGGCCGGGATGGACCTCGGCGTCCGGGCCATCCGCGAGCAGATCGCCTCGGCCCTCAACCTCATCATCCACCAGCAGCGGATGAAGGACGGGGTGCGGCGCATCACCCACGTGACCGAGATCGTCGGCATGGAGGGCGACGTCATCACCCTGCAGGACCTGTTCCTGTTCGACTACGGCGCGGGTATCGACGAGCACGGGCGGTTCAGAGGCACCCTGCGCTCGACCGGTCTGCGACCCCGGTTCCTGGACAAGCTGGCCGACCAGGGCATCGTGCTCCCAGCCGACGTCTTCGCGCCGGTGCCCGGGGGGCGGGCGGCATGAACGAGCCGTTCTGGAGCTCGACCGCGGGCCTGGCGGTCGTCCTGGCCCTGGTCTTCGTCGCGGCCTTCATCGTCGCGATGATGCTGATCGGCACCGGAGAGCGTAGGCGCCGCGAGCAGAGCCTCCTCCGGGTGATCGGTCGCCGCCGCCGGCGTCCGCAGGAGCCGGGGGCGGAGCGAGAGCGGGCGGGAGAGCCGCTCTCCCACTGGGTACCCAGCCAGCTCGCCGAGTTCGGGCAGCGCTTCGCCGTCGCGACCGGCTTCAGCGCCTCCCTCGATGAGCGCCTCGAGCAGGCCGGCATCAAGATGCTCGCCGGGGAGTTCATCACGATCGTCGCCCTCGCGGCTCTCGCCGGCGCGGTGTTCGGTGCGCTGCTTCTGCCGAACATCATCTTCGTCCTCATCGTGGCGGCGGTCGGCGCCGCGATCCCCTTCGCGTGGCTCCGGTGGGCGCAGCGCAAGCGCCAGAACGCGCTGAACGACCAGCTCGCCGACACGCTCTCGATCCTCGCGAGCTCGCTCCGCGCGGGGTACTCGTTCCTCCAGGCCCTCGACACGGTGTCCAAGGAGATCGGCGAGCCCTCGGCCCACGAGTTCCACCGGGTCGTGGCCGAGATCCGCCTCGGACGTCCGGTCGACGAGGCCCTCATCGCGATGGCGCAGCGCGTCGGGAGCGACGACCTCAAGTGGGCGGTCATCGCGATCAACGTGCAGCGGCAGGTCGGAGGGAACCTCGCGGAGGTGCTCGACATCGTCGCGAACACGGTCCGCGAGCGCGGCTACATCCGTCGTCTGGTCCGCGTGCTCTCCGCCGAGGGGCGGCTCTCGATCGCGATCCTCACCGCGCTGCCCTTCCTCCTGCTCCTGTACCAGACCGTGGTCAACCCCGAGTACGTGAGGCTGCTGTTCACGCACCCCCTCGGCATCGTGATGGTCATCGCGGGGGCCATCGCGATGTCGCTCGGGGTGTTCTGGATGACGAGGATCGTGAGGATCGATGTCTGAGATCTGGCTGGCGCTGGCGCTCGTTGGGACGTTCATGACGATCTTCATGATCGGCGTGCTTGTGGACATGATCACCCGGGAGCGGGCTCGACCGGTGAGCATCCTGCAGGCGCAGGTCGGCCAGGTCGCCGACTCGGTGGACCTGCGCGAACAGGAGCTCCGGGGCTCGTTCGTGGACCGGGTGCTCGTGCCGTTCGGGGCGCGGGTCGGTCGGTTGCTGCGTCGCCTGACGCCCTTCGACACGTCGCGGCGGATCCAGCAGCTCCTGGTGTACGCGGGGAGCCCCGAGGGATGGACGGCCGAGCGTGTGGCCGCCCTGAAGATCGTGGGCGGGACCGGAGGCCTCATCGTGGGCCTCCTCCTCGCCGCCCTGCTGCCCTGGTCCGGCGTCGTGCGGATCATCGTGGCGGCGTTCTTCACGGCCATCGGGTATCTGCTGCCCGGCGCGTACCTGGGCTCGATGGCTCGGGGACGGCAACGGATGATCCGCCGTCAGCTCTCTGACGTCATGGACCTGCTCACGATCAGCGTGGAGGCCGGACTCGGGTTCGACGCAGCGCTCGCGCAGGTCGTGAAGAACGTGCCGGGACCCCTCGCCGAGGAACTCGCCCGCCTGCTGCAGGAGGTCCAGATCGGGGTCGGTCGCGCCGACGCCTTCCGCCACCTCGGGGAGCGGACCGACGTCCCGGAGCTCCGAGCCTTCATCCTCTCGATGATCCAGGCCGAGCTCTTCGGTGTGAGCATCGCGAACGTGCTCCGGGCCCAGTCCCGCGAGCTGCGCGTGAAGCGGCGGCAGACGGCGGAGGAGACGGCGCAGAAGGTCCCGGTGAAGCTGCTGTTTCCCACGATCTTCCTGATCCTGCCGGCGATGTTCATCGTGCTCCTCGGCCCCGGGGTCATCCGGGTGTACGAGACCTTCTTCCGGTAGGTGACGCAGGCCGGCCCCGCGGTCGCCGGGTCGCCGGACCGCGGCCGGCCGCTGCTAGGCTCCTGCGCATGAAGGTCGCCTACCAGGGGGAGCCCGGCGCCTACAGCGAGATCGCCGTGCGGACGGTCTTCCCCGATGCCGAGGGCATGGCCTGCGACACGGTCCGGCTGGTCTTCTCGCGCGTGACGAGCGGCGAGGCCGACTTCGGCGTCGTGCCGGTCGAGAACTCGCAGGCCGGCTCGGTGAACGAGACCTACGAGCTCCTGCTGAACAGCAGCCTCGTGCGGATCGTCGGCGAGGTCGTCGTGCGGGTGGACCACGCGCTGCTCGCGCCGCCGGGCGCCCGCCTGGAGGGCGTCCGGCGCGCGTACTCGCACTGGCAGGCGCTCGCGCAGTGCGAGGACTTCCTCGCCGTCCACCACATCGAGCCGGTGCCGGTGCACGACACCGCGGGCGCGGCGCGGATGGTGGCCGAGCGCGGGCGGCTCGACGAGGCGGCGATCGCCGGCGTCGAGGCCGCCGGCCGGCTCGGGCTCACCGTGCTCGCCGAGCGGATCCAGAGCTACCCCGACAACTTCACGAAGTTCGCGGTCATCGGGACCCGGGACGCCGGGCTCGGGACGCCGGACAAGTGCTCGCTCGTGATGGCGGTGGTGGACCGGCCCGGCTCGCTCCTCGCCTCGCTCCAGCCCTTCGCCGCGCGCGGCATCAACCTCGTGAAGCTCGAGTCGCGCCCGCGCCGCGGCGCGCCCTTCGAGTACGTGTTCTACGTGGACATCGAGCGCGCCGCCGAGGATCCCGACGTCCAGGCGGCCTTCGAGGAGGCGCGCCTGCACACCTCGATGCTGAAGGTGCTCGGCTCCTACCCGGGCTCGAAGGGGCCCGTGTAGCCCCACGGGGTCCGACGGTGCCGCGAGGGCGTCACGCGGCGCGCGGGCGGGTCCCGTTCGGGGCGGTCGCGGCGGGGCTCGCCGTCCTCGTCGGCGCGAGCCTGTGGTGGACGGCGGTGGAGCGCCGTCCGGACCTCCCCGGGGTCGGGCCGTCGGTGACGTCGACGCCGTCGCGCGGCCCCTCGCCGAGCTCGAGCCCATCGGGTCCGGGGACGCCGAGCCCGGGCCCGAGCCCGGAGCCCTCGCCGGGGCCGATCAACACGGCCTTCGCCGGCATCACGACCTTCCGCGGCAACGCGACCCGCACGTACTACGGGGAGGGGCCGGTGCCGCGGCGCGAGCCCGAGATCCTCTGGCGCTACCCCCCCACCGGCGGCCTGTGCCGCAGCTCCACCGCCGGCGGCGAGACCAAGGTGTGGTGCGGCGTCGGTTGGACCGGCCAGCCGCACGTCATCGTCGGGGAGGACGGGCGGACCGAGATCCGCATCAACGCCTACGACGGCGGGTACCACTTCCTCGACGCGGAGACCGGCGAGCCGGTCCGGCCGAGCCTCATCACGGGGGACCTCGCGAAGGGCTCGGCGACGAGCGACCCCGACGGCTACCCCCTCTACTACGCCGGGTCCCGGGACAACTACCTGCGGGTCATCGCCCTCGACCGGCCCGAGCCCACGGTGCTGTGGCAGCTCGACTCGCTCTCGAGCGTGCCGCGCCCGCTGTGGAACAGCGACTGGGACGGGGCGCCGCTCGTGATCGACGACTTCCTCATCGAGGGCGGCGAGAACTCGTGGCTCTACGTGATCGAGCTGAACCGCGGCTACGGGCCGGACGGGCTCGTGACCGTGGACCCGGAGGTCGTCTTCACGGCGCCCGGCTTCGACGAGGAGCTCCTCGCGGCGCTCCACGACACCGACGTGTCGATCGAGGGCTCGGTCGCGTACCGGGACGGCGTCGTGTACTTCGCGAACTCCGGCGGCCTGGTGCAGGGCTGGGACGTCTCGAGGATCCTGCGGGATCGCTCCCGCCGGGCCGAGCGGGTCCTCCGGTTCTGGACGGGGGACGACACCGACGCGAGCGTGGTCATCGACGAGGAGGGGTACCTGTACGTCGCGAGCGAGCTCCAGCGGTTCAACGCGCGCTCGGCCGAGGTCGGGCAGGTGATGAAGCTCGACCCGCGCCGCCCGGAGGATCCCCTCGTCTGGAGCTTCCCCGTGACCGAGCGTGGGGAGGGCGGGCTCGGCGGGGTCTGGGCGACGCCCGCGCTCTACGGGGACATGGTGTACGTGGCGACGAACGCCGGCGACCTCATCGGGATCGACCGGACGAGCGGCCGGGAGCGCTGGCGGATCCACCTCGTCGGTCCGACCTGGTCCTCGCCGGTGCCGGTGGACGGCGTGCTCCTCCAAGGCGATTGCGGCGGAACGCTCCACGCGTTCGACCTCTCGGGGAACCTGCACCGGGAGCCGCCCGAGCTCTGGGCGCTCCACGTCGGCGGCTGCATCGAGTCCACCCCCTCCGTGTGGCACGGGCGGATCTACGTGGGCTCGCGGGACGGCGGGCTCTACGCGATCGGGCGTCCCTGAGGCGCCCGCGGAGGCGCCGTGGGGAGGCGCCGCGCGCGCCGGTTCAGCCGGCGAGGGCGCGGAAGAAGCGGACGGCCTGGTCGAACTCCGGCAGCGCCCGCAGCTCCGTCGTGCGCCAGACGACGAGCACGACGAGGGCGGCCGTGAGGAGGGAGAACCCGAGCACGGTCACGAGCGGGCGCCATCGCCTCGGCCCCCAGCCCTCGGCGACGGCCCCGGCCGCGATGCCCGAGAGCAGGCCGCCGAGGTGGGCTCGCCAGTCGATCCCGGGGATCGAGAAGGCGAGCGCGAGGTTGAGCAGCAGCAGCGTGCCGGCCCACCGGAGGTTGGCCGCCGCGAGCGCGAGGTGGCGCCGCCGGTAGTTGTAGGCGACGAACGCCCCGAAGATGCCGAAGATCGCGCCCGAGGCGCCGACCCCGATCGTCGTCGGGGGGCCGAACGCGTAGGAGGTGGCGCTCGCGAGCAGGCCCGTGAGGAGGAAGATCGCCAGGAACCGAGGCGTGCCGTAGTCGCGCTCGACCATCGAGCCGAAGATCCACAGGGCCCAGGCGTTGAACAGGATGTGGAACAGCCCTGCGTGCAGGAACACGGCGGTGAGCAGCCGGTAGAGCTCGCCGTCGGCGATCAGGAAGGGTTGCAGCGCACCGAGTCTGAGCAGGCTCCGGTTCGTGCCGCCGAAGGAGCTCGGCCCGCCGGTCGCGAGCTCGATGACGAACACCGCCACGATCGCGGCGAGGAGCACCCGCGTGGCGCTCAGGCGCCGCACGGCGATCCTCCGACCGGGGCCGGCGGCGAACTCGCGGCGGGCCTGCTCGACGCACTCGGGGCACTGGTGGCCGACGGGGGCGGGGATCATGCACGCCGTGCAGATCGGTCGGCCGCAGCGCGTGCAGCGCACGCGCGTCGGCTCGCTCGGGTGCCGGTAGCAGAACTCGAGCGCGGGGGTGGGCGGTGGGGGGAGCGGCGGGCCCTCGGGGAGATCCATCCCCGCCATCCTACGGGCTCGGGCGCGATCGGCTCCCCGGACGGTGGTGTGCCATCGGGCCCGAGGGCGGGCGGTGGTCGTGCGGGTCCACGTGCACCGTCGCGCCCGCGAGCCGCGGCAGCCGGTGGAGCAGGGCGTGCTCGACCTCCTCGGCGATCCGGTGGCCGGCCTCGACCGTGAGGGTCGGGTCCACCTGGATCTCGAGCTCCGCGTTCAGCACGTGCCCCGTCCACCGGGCCTTGGCCGAGGTGACGTGCTCGACCCCGGGCACCGCGGCCGCGGTCTCCTCGAGGAGGATCACGGTGGTCTCGTCGGTGCCGTCGAGCAGACGCCGGATCACGCCCCGGGCGGCCTGGAAGAGCACGACCGCGATGGCCACGGTGATCCCGAGCCCGGCGATCGGGTCCGTCCGCTCGAAGCCGACGGCGGCCCCGGCGGCCCCGGCGAGGACCCCGAGCGAGGTGAGGCCGTCGGTGCGGGCGTGGAGGCCGTCGGCCACGAGCGCCGCCGAGCCGATCCGCCGCCCGACGCGGATCCGGTACCAGGCCACGGCCTCGTTGCCGAGGAAGCCGATCACGCCGGCGGCGGCGACCCAGGGGAGCTGCTCGACCGGCCGGGGCTCGAGCAGGCGGCGGACGGACTCGATGGCGGCGAGGCACGCGGAGGCGGCGATGGCGAGGACGACGAGGACGCCGGCGAGGTCCTCGGCCCGCAGGAGCCCGTAGGGGTAGCGGCGGGACGGTGCGCGGCGCGCGAGACGGAAGGCCACCCACAGCGGGACGGCGGTGAGCGCGTCGGCGCCGTTGTGCACGGTGTCGGCGAGGAGCGCGACCGAGCCGCTCGCGAGCACGACGAGGAGCTGGCCGAGCGCGGTCAGGCCCAGGGCGACGAGCGAGGCGACCACGGCTCGGATGCCGCGGCGGCTCCCCTCGAGCACGAGGTCCGACAGGTGGGCGTGGTCCTGCTCCACGCTCCGCACGATACCCCGGGACGGGGAAGACCCGGGCTCAGGGTTGGCGCGGCGTCGTCGGCGCGGACGATCGACGCGGGAGCACCGCGAGCGGCGCCGCGGTCAGCGCGGGAGCGCCTCGAGCGCCGCGGCGACCTCCCGCTCGGACCAGAGCGAGTTCCAGCGATCGACGATCCTCCCGTCGGGCCCGATGAGGAACAGCCAGGGCTCGGTGAGGTCGCCGTTCGGCATCCGCAGCCACTCGACGGCGGCGTCGTTCAGCTGCTGGGTCTCGTAGTCCTTCCAGATCTCGACGTGGATGAAGACGGCCCGGTCCCGGTAGCGGTGGGCGAGGTCCTGCACCATGTCGGTGACCGGTCCGCAGAACTGGCTGACGCAGTACACGGGGGTCGCGAAGACCACGAGCGCGGGACGGTGCTCGGCGATCGCTTGCGCGATCGTGGTCCGGTGGAGCTCGGGGTCGGGGATCTTCCCCTCGGTCACGACGCGCGAGTCGATCGCGGCCTCGGGCACGCCCTTCGACTCGAGCGTGAGGTTCTCGGTGGCGGGCGCGGGGTCGCCGGGCGCGGGGAGGGCCGGCTCCTCGGCCACGGCGAAGGTCGCGGCGGCGGTCTGGGGCCCGACCCCTTCGACGTCGACGCCCACGTCGAGCCGCCAGAAGCCGGCGCGGTCGAAGGTGACCCCGGTCGCCTCGTACACGCCGCGAGCCTCGGAGGGGAGGGTGATCCGGGGCACGTCGCCGCCTGGCCCCTCGCTGCCGTACGTCGGGACGAAGGTCGCGGTCGCGTTCGGTCCCGAGACCGGTTGCTGCGGTTGCTCGGCCGTCCCGAGGTAGGAGAAGGCGAACTTCGCCGTGCCGTAGCTCACGAGCCGGTTGTCGTTGGTGACCAGGCCGACCGCGATGCGCTGGGGCGCGCCTGCGTACAGGTCGACGCTCGCGACGATGGCGACGATCTGCGAGCGGTCCGGCGAGGCCGGGGCGGTCGGACCGCTCGTGCCGCCGCCGCACGCGGCGGCGAGGAGCGCGAGCGCGAGCAGGGCCGCCGGAGAGCGCGGGCGCATGCGGAGGATCGTGCGGAGGCTCATGCCGAGGCCTCCGCCGGGCAGGCGGGCGGCGAGCTTCCGGCGGCCTCGAGCGCATCGCCCATCGCGTCCAGGAGCGCGCGCACGTCCCTGCCGAGCGCGCCGGCGTCGATCGGGTCGTGCTCGAGGTCCTCCTCGACCCTGGCCTTCGCGACGAGGAGGGCGGCCGAGGCGGCCCGATCGGTCGCCTGGAGCCGGTCGGCGAGCTCGTGGAGGGCCTCGTGGACCTCGTCATGGAAGGTCGCCTCGGCGCGCTCGAGATCGCCGGCCTCGACCTGGGAGGCCATGTCGCACAGCGCGAGGTAGGCGTCGACCTCGGACCCACCCTCGTGCGAGCCGTGGCTGTCCTCGGGGCTCGGGGTGGCAACGGGGCTCGGGGCGGTCGTGGCGGGGCTCGACGGGGTCGCGGATGTGATCGCGTCTCCGCCGCATCCCTGCAGGGGGAGCGCGAGGGCGAGACCGAGCGCGAGCGCGACGACCCAGGACCGCACGGACCCCATCTTCTCGGCACGCGGCGGGGTCGTCAACGTGCCCGCAGCCGCGAGGCCACCGCCCTGCAGCGGGCCGGCGACCGTGCAGCGGGCCGGCGACCGTGCAGCGGGCCACCGCCCTGCGGCCGGCCCGCGACCCTGCGGTGGCTGGCGACCCTGCGGCGCGTGAACGGGTTCACGACCGAGCGGACCCGCGCCCCAGACAGGTGTCAACCCGGTGTCAGCAACGACCGCGGACGATGCAGGCAAGGGGTTGTCGCCCTGCAGCCGGGAGGGGCCCACCGGTCGTGAAGGGGTTGACAACCGATCCGGTCCACGCGCCCCAGGCTCCCGCGGGGAGGGCGCCATCGCTCATGGAGGGGTTGACGCGGCCGATCGGGCCCACGCCCGAACCTCGGCCGTCACCCCTGGGCGAGCCCCCGATCGTCACCCCTGGACCCCGCGGACCTCCGCCAGCGCCCCCTCGTGACGCAGGAGCCAGGCCTTGCGCCACTCCTGACCGCCGTACCCCCCGATCCCCCCGCTCGCGGGCACCACGCGATGACAGGGCACGACGATCGGCACCGGGTTCCCGTGCAGCGCGTTGCCGGCGGCCCGAGCGGCTCGAGGGCTCCCCGCACGGGCGGCGACGTCCCGGTAGCTCGACACCGCGCCGAACGGGATCCTCGCGGTGGCCTGCAGCACGCGTCGGAAGAACCCCTGGGGGACGAAGGCCCAGTCGACGGGGACGGCGAACCGGCGCAGGCGACCCTCGAAGTACGCGTCGAGCTGGCGACGGACGCGCTCGGTCCCGACCGGGTCCTCGAGGATCCGGGGGGAGACGACCTCGGCGATCTCCTCGAGCACGTGGTCGGGGTGCTCGTCCGGGTAGGCGACCCGCACGAGCCCGGCGCGCGTGACGAACACGAGGAGGCGGCCGAGGGGTGCATCGACCACGCCGAGCGCCACGTCGACGAGCCCCCGGGCGCGCGCCGCGCGGGGGAGCGCTTCCGCTGCCCGCGCCGAGGCGGCCTCGACCTCGGCCGAGCGCGCGTGCGCGGCCAGGCGTCGCAGGATCTCCTCCGTCATCCCCGTCCCTCCTCGTTCCGTCCCCGCAGCGTCTCCCGGAGCCGACGGCGGCCCTCCGCGGCGCTCGCCCGAGCCGCCGCCTCGGAGCACCCCAGGGCCCGCGCGATCTCCGCGTACGGCAGGTCGAGCACGTACCGGTGGACGAGCGCCGCACGCTGCATCGGCGGGAGGGCGCCGACCATCCGCCACAGCTCGGGATCGGCCGCCTCCGACTCCGGCGTCGCGCGCTCGGGCAGCCGCTCCACCGGCGCCGGGCGGCGTCCCGCGGCCCGAGCGTGGTCGATCGCCTTGCGCGTGGCGATCGTGAGGACCCACGCGCGCAGGTCCTCGGCGTCGCGGAGGCGCGGGTACCCGCGCAGGGCCGCGAGGAACGTCTCCTGGAAGCAGTCGTCGGCGTCCTGGGGTCCGACGAGCGCGCGGAGCATCCGGTAGACCTCGCTGCGGTGGTCCTCGAGGAAGCGCGCGAACGGAGGAGGATGCCCCCCGCTCGCTCGCGATCCGTCCGGGCGCCGCTCGTCCCGATCGCCTCCCACACCCCGAGAACGATCGACCCCGGCGCCGCGTGAGACCCCGCTGGTCACACGATCGGCCATGGGTAGGGCCTCCCGGGTCCCGGCTCGGGGAAGACGCCCTCGCCGAGCAGGTCCGCCGAACGCCGCTCGAGCGCGCGGATCTCCGCGGAGGAGAGCAGCGGCCGGAGCTCGGCCCGCAGCGGCCCCGCGGCGAGGTCCTCGGCGACGCGCTCGAGGTCGACGCGCATCGCCGGGGGGATCGGCTCGCCGACGAAGTCCCAGATCACCGTCCGGAGCTTCGGCTCGACGTGGAAGCACACGCCGTGGTCGACGACGAACAGCCGCCCCGCCTCGTCCACGAGGCAGTGGCCGGACTTGCGGTCGGCGTTGTTCACGATCACGTCGAAGAGCGCGACCCGTCGGAAGTCGTCGGCGCGCTCCTCCCGCAACGTGAGGTAGTGCCGCTCCGGGTCGAACCGGTGGAACACCTGGACCGAGCCCTCGCCGAACGGGCCGTCGCGGAGCACGGTGGGCGGGATCCGCGGCCAGCCGAGGGCACGGGCGAGGAGGTATGCGGCGACCTCGCGCAGGCAGAGCGTCCCCTCCGGGAAGTCCCACAGGGGCGTCTCGCCGGCGCGCGGCTTGTAGACGGCAAGCAGCGGCTCGCCTTCGTCCCGCCCGTGGATCCTCGCGAGGAACGTCGCGTTCGAGGAGCGGGGGAGGGGGCCGAGGGGCTCGAGCTCCCCCGTGCGCAGGCGCTCGAGGACGCGCTCGTCGTCCTCCTGTGCACGGTCGGGCGCGGGCCCCTCGCCGCTCACCCGCGGGCGGGTCGGCCGTGGCCGTTCAACGCCGGACACGTGTGCCCCTCCGGGTCGATCGGGTTGGCGCAGAGCGGGCACCGGGGGCGGCCGCGGGCGGCGACGGCCGCGCCGTGACGGGAGAGCGCGAGCATCTGCTCGCGCGTGGCCCACAGGCGCACGCGGGCGGGCTCCGGCCCCTCCGGTTCCTCGCTTCCCCCCGGCTCCTCGGGCCCCCCCTGCTCCTCGGGGCCCCCCTGCTCCTCGGGTAGGACCTCCTCCCCCTCCTCGTCCTCCGGACGCAGCTCCTCGAGCTCGAGGAGCAGGAGGTCGCGGTCCTCGGCGTAACCGATGGCGAGCCGCCCGACCCGCCACTCGGGCTCGAGCGGCGTCTCGAGCTCGAGCTCCTCCTCACCCGGCCCGGCGCCGGTCTCCTTGCCGACGCGGGCGAGGATCTCGAGGATGCTCGCCGCGAGCAGCTCCACCTGCTCTTTCTCGACGAGGAAGGTGAGCAGGCGGCCGCCGGCGCGGGCCTGGAGGAAGAACGTTCGCTGGCCCGGCTCGCCGACGGCGCCGGCCGTGATCCGCTCGACCGGACCGAGCTCCATGAGGCTCATCCTCCCGCCCTCCTCCGACCGCGGCGCCGCGGGGGCGGGGGCACGAGCTGCGCGAGGTCGCCCGTGTCGTTCAGCCGCAGCGCCCGCACCTCGGCGTCGTGGAACGCGACCGCCGAGACCGAGCCCGGGTCCACCGTCAGGCGCTGGTAGAGGTCCAGGGGGAGCCCGAGGAGCCCGGCCAGGGCCAGACGCACGACGTCCGCGTGGGTCACGACCGCGACGATGCCCTCGGGGTGGGCCTGCGCGATGTCCCGCACGGCGTCGATGGCTCGGGCCTGGACCTCGGGGAGGGTCTCGCCCCCGGGGAACCGCACCGCGGAGGGCGTCCGCTGGACGGCCCGCCAGGTCCGCGTGCGGGCGAGCTGCCGGATGGAGCGGCCCGACCACTCGCCGTAGTTCACCTCGAGCAGGTCCCGGCGGGTGCGCACCGGCAGGCCGCGGGCCCTCGCGAGGGGCGCGGCCGTCTCACGGCAGCGCTCGAGGGGGCTCGAGTAGACGGCGTCGATCGGCACGCCCTCGAGCCGGCGCACGAGGGCCTCGGCCTGGGCGCGTCCGCGCTCGGACAGGTGCACCCCGCGGGCCCACCCGGTCAGGATCCTCCCGGCGGTCGGGGTGTGGCCGTGACGGATCAGCAGCACGAGCGTCACGACGGGTAGCCTACGGGGCCGGCCCGCGGGCGGCGACCGCCGGGAGCCTCACCTCGAAGGTCGAGCCGCGGCCGAGCTCGCTCGCCACGCGGACCCGCCCCCGGTGGTTCTCGACCACGTGCCGCACGATCGACAGACCGAGGCCGGTGCCGCCGGTCTCGCGGGAGCGGGCGCGGTCCACGCGGTAGAAGCGCTCGAAGATCCGGTCGAGGTCGCGGCTCGGGATCCCGATGCCGGTGTCGGCCACGGTGAGCACGACCTCCTCGCCCTCGCACCGGACGGCCACGTCCACGCGCCCCGCGGCCCGCGTGTAGGCGACGGCGTTGTCGAGGAGGTTCCGGACCATGAGCGCGAGGTCCCGCGCCGACCCCCGCACCGGGGGCACCGGCTCGGCCTCGTAGGCGAGCCGGACGCCGGCCTCCTCGGCGGCGGGGCGGACGCGCTCGACCTCCTCCTCCACGACGGCGGCGAGCGCGACCTCCTCGGTCTCGACCTCGCCGCCGGTCTCCAGGCGCGAGAGGTCGAGCAGGTCGGAGACGATCCGGGACAGGCGCACGGCCTCCCGCTCGATCCGCTCCGCGAAGCCCGCGACGGCCCCCGGGTCCGCCTCCGCGGCCGTGCGCAGCGTCTCGGCGGCGGCCCGGATCGAGGCGACCGGGGTCTTCAGCTCGTGTGACGCGTTCGCGACGAAGTCGCGGCGGACGGCCTCGAGGCGCCGGGCATCCGTGACGTCCCGGAGGACGAGCAGGACCGAGCCGTCCTCGGTCGCCGGGACCACGTCGGCGCGGAGGACCCGCGGCGGGGCGCCGACCTCGAGCTCGGCGGTCCGCGGGCGGCGCTCCGCGCGGGCGGCGCGGACCGCCTCGCGCAGCGCGAGCGGCAGGAGCCCCTCGGCCGTCCGCGGGAC